>NZ_QPFC01000196.1:0-8993 GCF_003427465.1 Nocardiopsis sp. TNDT3
GTCCCGATCGGTCCCCGCACCACTCCCCTCGGCTTCCGTACCGCCCCCTCCGGCTCCAGCACTGTCCTCTTCGGCCCGCGCGCCCACCGCCCGGCGCGGACGGGCCGCCGGGCTGAGGAACCCGGCGAACGCCACGAGGAGCAGGGGCACGACCAGGGCCGCGCGCAGCCCGTAGGCCTCCCCCAGCAGACCGAGCACGGGCGGCCCGACCAGGAACGCGACGTAGCCGAGCGTCGCCACCAGGGAGACCCGGGCCGCGGAGTCGGGCCCGGAGTCCCCGGCCGCCGACAGTGCCACGGGGAAGCCCAGCGAGGCGCCCAGTCCCCACAGGACCACGGCCGCCGCCGCCAGGGCCGGGCTGTCCGCACCGGCCACCAGCCCCATGCCCGCCACCCCGGCCAGCGCGCTCGCGCCGAGCACGCGGGCCCTGCCGAAGCGCGCCAGGAAGTAGCCCCCGGCGAAGCGCCCGACCGTCATCGACGCGGCGAAGACGGCGTAGACCATCGACCCCAGGGCCGGGTCGAAGCCGTGGCCGTCGACCATGATCAGCGGGAGCCAGTCGTTGGCGGTGCCCTCGGCCAGGGCCATCGCGAGCACGATGAGGCCGATCAGCACCAAGCGCGTGTCCTTCCACAGCGCGCGCCCGCCGCCCGTGCCCTCCTGCCCGGAGGCGCGCGGGAGCGCCCTGCCGGTGCCGGGGGGCAGGGAGCCGAAGAGCGCCGCCGCGACCGCCAGGGTCAGGACGCCCATCGCCGCCAGGTGCCACGCCACGGGGAACCCGACCGCGGTGAGCGCCATGCCGACGAGGGCGCCGATCACGGTCCCCAGGCTGAAGAAGCCGTGCATGCGCGGCAGCAGCGGCTCGGCCATGACCCGCTCGACGTCGGCTCCCTCGATGTTCATCGCGATCTCCCCGGCGCCCATGCCCAGCCCGAAGAGGAACAGGCCGAACGCGACGACGAGGGCGGACGAGAGGCCCGCGCCAAGACCGATGACGGGCAGGCTCCCCAGCATCGCGGCGGTCCCGGCCACGATGACCGGCCGTGCGCCCAGGCGGGCGACGACCGCCCCCGACCCGAGGACGCCGATCATGGAACCGATCGAGAGGCCGAACAGGACGAACCCCATCTCGGCGGTGGAGGCGCCCAGCGCGTCGCGGATGGCGGGCGTACGGGTGACCCAGGACGAGATCCCCAGCCCGGGCAGGAGGAACAGGACGCACAGCGCGAGGCGCCGACGGCCCACGGCGGTTCCCATGAAGGGCTCCCAGTGGAGTGGCGGTCAGTAGTGTGTACAAAAGTACACACTTGTGGACGCGGACGCCACGGGCGCGGACGGGGGCGGCCGCGTACCAGAATGGCCGTGGACGCAGGGCTCCGAGGCCGGAAGGGGAACATGGCCGGAACCAGGCGGGTGGCCAACGACCCGCGACGCAAGGAGCGCATCCTCGCCGCGGCGCTGGAGGTGATCGCCGAGCGCGGTGTGCACAGGACCACGCACCGGGCGATCGCCGAGCGCGCCTCGGTGCCCCTGGGCTCGCTCACCTACCACTTCGACGGCCTGTCCGCGATCCTGGAGCAGGCGTTCACGCACCTGGCGGGGACCATGTCGGAGTACTACGCGCACCGGCTCGCGGCGGCGCGCGACCGCGCCGAGGCGTGCGAGGCCGTGGCCGACCTCATCTGCGGGCCCGAGTACGCCACGCCCCACCAGTTCGCGCTGCTCTTCGAGATGTACTCCTACGCCAACCACGACGAGGCGGTCCGCAGGGCCGCGCGCGCGTGGATGGACGTCAGCCGCGCCTCCCTGTCGGCGCACTTCCCTCCCGAGGCGTGCCGCGCGCTGGACGCCCTGGTCGAGGGGTGGTCGCTGCACCGCCACTTCGAGCGCGATGAGGGCGGCCCGGACCGCGCGGTGGTCCTGGCGGCGGTGACCGCCGTCGCCGACCGGCTCGGCTGACCGGCGCCCCGGTCCTTCGGGTCGGGCGGGCGAAGGCGATGGCCTCCTCACCCGCGCCGGTGGGAGCGCGGCGGTCCGCGGTTACGGAACAGGCGGGACAGCGGCTGGCGCACACCCCACTTGTAAAGCTATAGTTTACGAATGCAAGCTAGCTTGACAGAGGCGTTGCGGGTGTTGAAAGCGCGCACGGAGGCGTTCCTCGCGTCGCGTGTCCTGACGAGGGACGACGACTGGACCGACTCGATCAGGCGCGCCGTGAGCATGCAGACGGCCGCCGATGACGTCGTGCGTGCCGTCGTACAGCAGGCCCGGCAGAACGGTGCCACGTGGCAGGTCGTCGGTGACGCGCTCGGCGTGAGCCGACAGGCAGCGTTCCAGCGCTACGGCAAACCGATCGATCCAAGGACAGGAGAACCGATGAACACCACGCCGCTACCCGGCGTCGCCGAACTGGCCGCCTCGGTGATCGAGGACCTCGCGTCCGGGCGATGGTCGCGTGTCACCGAGCGGTTCGATCCGACCATGCGCGATGGCCTGTCAGAGGACGCGCTCGCCGCCGCGTGGGCGCAGATCGTCGGCCTGGCGGGAGCTTTCGAGGGGCATGGGGAGCCGGAGGTCACCCGGGCCGGCGACGTGACGATAACGAACACGCCGCTCTCGTTGGAGGCGGGCGACTACACGGCACGGATCGCGTTCCGCGACGACCGGACCATCGCCGGTCTGCACATCCTCGAAGGGCGGACGCCGTGACCGCCGCGTCCCCGCGCGGACCGAACACGCCCACGACCCGGGGCGGAACCCGCATGAGCGGCCGCGACCTGCGGTCCATCGGGGTGTTCACCGCCCTGGCGTTCGCACTCGCCTGGCTCTTCGCGCTCCCGCTCTGGTTCGGTGACGGGCTCGCCGAACCCTGGTTCCCGCTCGTGGCCACCGCCACGATGACGACCCCCGCGATCGCCGCCCTCGTCGTCGTGTTCTTCGTGGAGCGGCCCCGGCGGAAGGCGTGGACGCTCGGGCTGTGGCCGTTGACGCCGGTCCGCGGACTGCTCGGCTACGCCGCGCTGGGGATCGTCGTGCCCATCGCTCTCGTCCTGGCGGCGCTCCCTGTCGGCGCGCTGCTCGGGGTCTATCCGGCCGACTTCGCGCACTTCTCGGCGTTCCGGCAGGTCCTCGACGAGCAGGCCGGAACGGCCGGAACCCCGATACCGGTCGGCGCGCTCATCGCCATCCAGCTCGCCGCACTCCCCATGGCCGCGTTCATCAACCTCATCCCGGCGCTCGGGGAGGAACTCGGATGGCGCGGATGGCTGCTCCCGAAACTGATGCCGCTCGGTACGCTCCCCGCCCTCCTGGTCATGGGAGTCGTCTGGGGCCTCTGGCACGCTCCGCTCATCCTCCTGGGGTACAACTACCCGGACGCGCCGGGCTGGGTCGGCGTGGCCGCGATGGTCGTCATGTGCGTCCTGGTCGGCGCGGTCTTCGGCTGGCTGCGGCTGCGATCGGGATCGGTGTGGCCCGCGGCCCTCGCCCACGCCGCGTTCAACGGGGCGGGCGGGACCTACCTCCTCTTCGCCGAGGCGGGCGAGCACGTCGACACCACGCAGGCCACGATCCTGGGCTGGAGCGGGTGGATCGTGCCGCTCGTACTCGTCGCGGTCCTGATCGCCACGGGACAGTTCTCCTCCGCGAAGCACCCGTCCGCCCCGCCGCCGGGGTAGCGGGCCCCGCCGGACCGAGCCGCGCACCGGGTGACCCCGTCAGCAGAGGGACCGCGCGGGCGCCGCCGGTCGGCGGCGCCCGGGCCCCGCGTCACATCTGTTCCAGCAGCACGTCCTCCACCGCCTCGGCGTAGGCGCGCACCGTCTGGTGGTCGAACAGCAGCCGGGTGGGCACCGTGACGTCCAGCAGGCGTTCGACCTCGCGCACCACCTGGAGGCTGCGCACCGAGTCACCGCCGATGTCGAAGAAGTTGTCGTCGCGCCCGATGCGCTCCAGCCCCAGGGTGCGCCCCCACACCTCGGCCACGGCCTCCTCGGTGGGGGTGCTCGGCTCGACGTGGACGGGCGCGGCGGCGCGCGCCCAGGCGGGTTCGGGCAGGCGGGCCCGGTCCACCTTGCCGTTGGCGTTGAGCGGCAGCGCCTCCAGCACGGTGACGGCCGCGGGCACCATGTAGGCGGGCAGCTCGCGGGCCAGGCGCTCGCGCACCAGCTCCGCGTCCACCTCCCCTCCGGTGACGTAGGCGACGAGCTGGCGTCCGCCGGTGGGTGCCTCGGCCACGAGCACCACGGCCTGGGCGACCCCGGGCCCACGGAGCAGGGCGGCCTCCACCTCGCCCGTCTCGATGCGGAACCCGCGCAGCTTCACCTGGCCGTCCGCGCGGCCCACGAAGACCAGGCGTCCCTCGGCGGACCAGCGCACCAGGTCGCCGGTGCGGTAGAGCCGCCCTCCGTCCCCGAAGGGGTGGGCCACGAAGCGCTCGGCGGTCAGGCCGGGCTGGCCGTCGTAGCCGCGCGCCGTCCCCGGCCCGGACAGGTACAGCTCGCCCACCGCGCCGGGCGGGACCGGGCGCAGGGCCCCGTCCAGGACGTGGGCGCCGGTGGCGTCCATGGGACGGCCGATCGGGCAGTGCCCGGCGTCGGCCTCCTCCGCGCTCAGCGGGGTGCACGTGGCGAAGGTGGTGGCCTCGGTGGGCCCGTACACGTGCACCAGCTCGGTGTCGGGGCACGTCCGGCGCACGCGGGCGAGGGAGGCCGGGTCGGCGGCCTCCCCGCCGGTCCACAGCTCGCGCAGCCCCGCGAAGCACTCCGGGTCCTGCTGGGCGAAGAGGTTGAACAGGGCGGTGGTGAGGAAGACCGCGCTGACCCCGTGCCGGGAGGTGTGCTCGCGCAGGGCGTCGGCGGAGACCGGCCCGTCCGCCACCACCGCGGTTCCGCCGTTGAGCAGCGGCACCCAGACCTCGTAGGTGGCGGCGTCGAAGGCGTGCGGGGAGTGGAACAGCACCCTGTCGTGGCCCTCGCGCCAGCGGGAGTCGGCGCTGAGGGCGACCACGGCCCGGTGGTCGACCACCACGCCCTTGGGCGTGCCCGTGGAGCCCGAGGTGAACATGACGTAGGCGGCGGTGTGCCCGTGCACCGGACCCCGGCGGGCACCGGCCCCGCCCCCGGCGGTCGTACTCGCACCGGCTCCGGTCCCTGCGTCGACACCAGGACCCGAGCCCCCACCGACATCAGCGGTCGCACCGACCCCGGTTCCCGCACCAGTGGTCACACCCGGGCCGCCGTCCGCACCACCGACAGCATCAGCCCCGGCACCAGCACCAGCACCAGCACCAGACAGCGTGCCGTCCGCGGCGTAGCCCACCACCATCTCCATGTCCGCGCAGCGGTCGGCCATGCCGGGATCGGCCACGGCCACGCGCGCGCCCAGCGCGCGGGCCAGGGAGGCGACCCGCTCCGCCGGAACGGTCTCGTGCAGCGGCGCGTAGGCCGCCCCCGTGCGCAGGACGCCGAGCATGGCGGCCACCACCCGCGGCGAACGCGGCATGAGCAGCAGCACCCGGGACTCCGCGCCCACGCCCAGCGCGGCCAGGCGGTCGGCGACCCGGTCGGCCTCGGCGTCCAGCTCGGCGTAGGTCCACTCGCCGTCCGCGCCGGCCAGGGCGGTCGCCTCGGGGTGGCGGGCGGCCCGCTCGGCGAACAGCGCGGTGACGGTGGCGGCGGGCGGCTCCTCACCGCCCCCGTCGGCCAGGACCAGGGAGCGGGCAGGGTCGGCCCCGGCCACCCGGCCCAGGGGGCGTTCGGGGTCCTCGGTGAGCGAGACCAGGATGCGCTCCAGGTCGCCCAGCAGGCGATCCGCGGTCCCGGCGTCGAAGCACGCCGGGTCGTGCCCCAAGACCAGGCGCAGCCCGTCGGAGGCGTAGGCGCTCAGCGCGAGCGGGTAGTTGGTGGCCTCCACCGCGTTGACGAATCGGACCCGCAGCCCGTGTTCGGCGGCGGCGGCCTCGTCCACGGGGTAGTTCTCGAACACCACGACGCTGTCGAAGAGCGGGGTGTCCCCGGGCAGGCCCGCCTCGGCCTGCACGCGCGCCAGCGACAGGTGGTCCTGGGCCCGTGAGCGCGCCTGGTCCTCCTGGAGGCGGCGCAGCCACCGCGCCACGGGCTCCGCCGGGTCGACGGCCACGCGCACCGGCAGGGTGTTGATGAACAGGCCCACCGCGGCCTCCACCCCGGGCATGTCGTCGGGGCGTCCCGAGGTGGTGGCGCCGAAGACCACGTCGGCCCGCCCCGAGTACGCGGACAGCAGCAGGGCCCACGCGCCCTGGACCACGGCGTTGACGGTCAGGCCGTGGGCGCGGGCGAAGGCGTGCACGGCCCCGGCCCGCTCCGGCGCGAGGGCGGCCTGGCTCCGGGCGCTGGAGCGGGCGGCGCGCAGGGCGGCGGGCGGCCGGTCGTAGGGCAGCGGCGTGGGCTCGGTGACGCCCTCCAGCACGCCCCGCCAGAAGGCGTGCCCCTCCTCCGCGTCGCGTCCGGCCAGGCGGCGCAGGTACTCCCGGTAGTCGGGGCGCGCGGCCGGGACGCCGCCCCGGTAGGCGGCCAGGACGTCCTCCATGACCAGGGGCAGGCTCCACCCGTCCAGGACGAGGTGGTGGAAGGTCCACACCAGGCGCACGGAGGCGTCGCCGGTGCGCAGCAGGGCCACCCGCAGGAGCGGGTCGCGGACGGGGTCCACGCCCCGGGCGGCGTCCTCGGCCAGATGGTCGGCCAGGGCACGCTCGCGCTCCTCCTCCGCCGCGCCGCGCAGGTCCAGGTGTGCCACCTCGACGGGGACGGCGCGGTGCACGAGCAGGACCGGTTCGGACAACCCCTCCCAGGCCACGCGGGCGCGCAGGACGGGGGTGGCCGCGACCACCCGCCGCCAGGCGCGGCCCAGGGCCCCGGGGTCGTCCACGCCGTCCAGGTCCACGACGACCTGCTCCAGGTAGGAGCCGGAGTCGGGCTCCAGGGCGGAGTGGAAGAACATGCCCTGCTGCATGGGGGTGAGCGGCCACACGTCCTGGACGTCGCGGCCGTCGCCGACGAGGCGGTCGACCTCGTCCTGCTCCAGGCGCACGAGCGGGAAGTCGGAGGGGGTGGCCCCGCCGTGGGCGGGGTCCAGGCAGTGCTCCACCAACGCGGCGAGTTCGGCGGCCATGGCCTCGGCGAGGCGGCGCACGGTGGCCGTGTCGTGGACGGTGGTGGCGTGGTACCAGTCGAAGACCAGGCGTTCGCCCTCGAAGCGGCCCACCACCTCGACCAGGTGGGCGCGCTCCTCGTCCGGGGAGTGCTCGCCGCCGGGGTTGAGCCGCATCGCGGTGTGCAGGGCGCCCCGGCCGGGGTCGGTGTCGAAGCGGCCCAGGTAGTTGAAGCTCACGCCGGGCGCGGGGTCGCGTTCCAGACGGGCCCGCTGTTCGGGCGTGCCCAGGTGGCGCAGGGCGCCGTAGCCCAGGCCGTTGCCGGGGACCGCGCGCAGCATCTCCTTGGTGGCGCGGATCCGCTCGGTCCGGTCGGGTCGGCCGGTGAGCACGACGGGGAACACGGTGGTGAACCAGCCTACGGTGCGTGAGGTGTCCAGGTCCTCGAACAGGTCCTCGCGGCCGTGCCCCTCCAGGTCCACGGGCACGCGCGCGGAGCCGGTCCACTCGCACAGCACCCGGCCCAGGGCGGACAGCAGCAGGTCGTTGACGCGGGTGCGGAAGGCCGCGGGCGCCTCAGCCAGCAGGCGGCGGGTGTCCTCCTCGGACAGCCCGGCGGTGACCACCTCCTGGTCGCGCACCAGGCCGTTGCCCCGGCCGGGGTGGTCGCGGGGCGGTTCGGCGCGGGTGGCGGCGACCTCGGCCCAGGTGTCGAGTTCGGCGTCGAAGGCCCCCTCGGCGGTGTGCCGGGCCAGGCGGTCGGCCCACACGGAGAAGGGTGTGGTGCGCGGCCCCGGGTCCACGGGCGCGCCCTCGGCGGCCTGGCGGTAGGCGGTGGCCAGGTCCTCCAGCAGCACCCTCCAGGACACCCCGTCCACGACGAGGTGGTGGGCGGTCAGCAGCAGCCGGGAGCCCTCGGGGCCGGAGTCGAGCAGGACGGCGGCGAAGACGGGGCCGCGGGCCAGGTCGAGGCCGCTGTGGGCGGCCCGGATGCTCTCCTCGGCCAGGTCGCGGGCCCGCCCGGGTTCGTGCCCGGACAGGTCGACCACGCTCAGCGGCGGGGCGGCCGTGCCGGGTTCGGCCACGCGCGGGCCGTCGCCGTCGCGGCGCAGCCGCAGCATGTCGTGGTGGTCGGCGAGGGCGGCCAGGGCGGTGCGCAGGGCGCGCGGCTCCAGGGGCCGGGCGAGGTCGAGCAGCACGGACATGGCGAAGTGGTCGGGGGCCACGGGGTGGGTGCGGTCGAACCAGCCCATGACGGGCGTGGCGGTGAGCGGGCCGCTCACCGGCCCGGTGCCGGACGCGCCGGGCCGCCGCACCCGCGCCACCTCGGCCAGGGCGGCGACGCTGGGGTGGGAGAAGACGTCGCGGCTGCTCAGCTCCACACCGGCCAGGCGGGCCCGGGAGACCATCTGGATGCTGAGGATGGAGTCGCCGCCCAGGGCGAAGAAGTCGTCGTGGACGCCCACGCGCTCCACGGCCAGGACGGAGGCGAACACCTCGGCGAGGATCCGTTCGGTGTCGGTGCGGGGGGCGGTGTGCTCCCCGCCGTGCCCGGGGTCGGGCAGGGCGCGGCGGTCGACCTTGCCGTTGGCGGTCAGGGGCAGGGCGTCCAGGGCCACGACGGCGGCGGGAACCATGTAGCCGGGCAGGACGCGGGCCAGGGCGCGGCGCCACTCCTCGGCGGTCTCCTCGTCCGCCTCCCCGGTCGAGGGCACGGCGTAGGCGAGGAGTCTGCGCCCGCCGCCGGGTGCGGCGCGCACGAGGGCGACGGCCTCGGCGACGCCCTCCAGGGCGAGTAGGGCGGCCTCGACCTCGCCGGGTTCGATCCGAAAGCCCCGGATCTTGACCTGGGAGTCGGCGCGGC
>NZ_QPFC01001423.1:0-1397 GCF_003427465.1 Nocardiopsis sp. TNDT3
GTGATCCGGGGCGGCGTCAACATCTTCCCGGCCGAGGTGGAGCGCGAACTCGGAGCCCACCCCGCCCTCGCGGAGGCCCACTGCGTGCCCGTGCCCGACCCCGACCTGGGCGAGCGCATGTGCGCCTGCGTGTCCCCCGCCGAGGGGGCCGCCGCGCCCTCCCCGAGCGAGCTCATCGCCTTCCTGCGCGACGAACGCGGCCTGGACGTCCGCTCGCTGCCCGAACACGTGGTCGTGCTGCCCGAACTGCCGCTCGGCCCGACCGGGAAGGTGTGCACGGCCACCCTCGCCCGCGTCGCCGCCGAGATCGTCGGCGCGCACCGCCCGCCGAGCCGGGCGGCGGCGGACGGCGGTTCGGCCCCGCCGGACCCCGTAGCCCGACCAGCCGGACCGGCCCCGACGACCCGACCGACCTGCCCAGCCCCGACGACCCGACCGACGCCGAGGGAGACACCCGTGACCGACGCCGCCGAGGACCAGCGCTACGTCTTCGACAACCACAGCGAGCACGCCTTCGACCAGCACCGCTTCCTGGCCGCCGCCTACGACCCCATGACCACCGAACGCCTGGAACAGACCGGTGTCGGGCCGGGGTGGAACTGCCTGGAGGTGGGTGCCGGGGGCGGCAGCGTCGCGCTCTGGCTGGCCGACCGGGTCGCCCCGGGCGGAAGCGTGCTGGCCACCGACATCAAGCCCGAGCGCGTCCCCGCCGCAGAGGGCCTGGAGGTCGTCCGCCACGACGTGGTCCGCGACCCGCTGCCCGAGGCCGCCTTCGACCTCATCCACTCCCGGCTGGTGCTGCTGCACATCCCGGAGCGGATCGCGGTCCTGGACCGCCTGGTGCGCGCGCTCAAGCCCGGCGGCGTGCTCCAGCTCGACGAGTTCGACATCACCTACGGCCCGGCGCTCCTCATGCCCGACGCCGAGTCCCAGAAGCTCTACGAGGAGTTCCAGGAGGCCAAGACCAGGCTGATGATCCGCGCCGGAGCCGACCCGGCCTGGGGGCGCAACGCCGCCGAGGCGATGCGCGGCGCGGGTCTGGTGGACATCGACCCCCAGCCCCGGCTGGAGCTGTGGAACGCCGACTCCCCCGGCGTGCACCTGATCGCTCACCACACCCGCCACCTGCGTGACGCCTTCGTGGACGAGGGGATGACCGACGAGCGGCTCGCCGAGGTGCGCGCGCTCCTGGCGGACCCGTCCTTCCGGGCCAGCTCCTGCGCGATCTACTCGGTCCAGGGCCGCCGCCCCCTCCGATAACCGCCGGTCGGCCGGTCGCGCCTGGGATGAGCCGCCGCGCCCGGTGCCCGGTCCTCACCCCCCAGCGGGACCGGGGGCGGGGCCGGAGGCGGGGAACCCCGGCGGGCGTCCGCCACCGGCGCGCCCCAAGAGTCGGA
>NZ_QPFC01000197.1:0-11910 GCF_003427465.1 Nocardiopsis sp. TNDT3
TCCTCCGAGCCCCCCATCGACATCGCACAAGACCTCGACAAGGAGCTCCGCGACAAGGGCTACGAAGCCTTCGCCCAGTTCGGCCGTGACCTGCACGCTTCCCTAGCGCTCGCCGCCTACCACCGCGCCGAAGCCCCTGCCTACCTGGTCATCGTCGACTTCTCCGAGCGATACGAGGTCACGGGCGCCGCCACCTTCCCCGACTTCATGAAGCTGATCTCCGACTGGCTGCCCGCCGTCCAGGCCGCTGCCGTCACCGAGATCGCCACCGACCTCCGGGCCGACGAAAGCACCCTCCTCGCGGACGGCGTCCGGCAGCTCGCCCAAGCCGTCCGGGACTCCCGGTGACCTCCCCGCTGGCGCCGCTCGCCGAGGCCGCCCGGTTCCGCCTTCTCGCGGCCCCTGCGAACAGCACCACGCGCAAGGCCGCCGGGTGCGCCCTGGTGGTCCTGAGCGAAGCCAAAACGGTCAAGGGGGCGCTGCGGATGCTCGCAACCGCCCGCCTCGACGACACCATCCGGACCGCAGCCACGACCCTCATCAGCGAACTCCACGACCAGCACACCAACCCGAAGGAGACCCCGTGACGCCCCAAGAGCAGCGCCGCGAAGAGCTCACCGCCAAGCCCAACGGCGAACTCGCCGACCTGGTCCTCAGCCTCGAAGACCGCCTCGACCGCGTTCTCGACGGCATCACGGCCGTCGCCGACCGGCTGAACGCCGACACCGACCGCATCGCCCGCGAACTCGAAGCCGACAAGGAGACCCGATGACCACCCCGACCATCGACGAGTGCACGTCTCTCGACCACGGACCCTGGCACTTCTGCCCCGACAACAGCGGTGACGCCCACCGCGGATGCGTCGACCTCGACGTGCGCCCCGACGAGATCCACGTTCGCACCGGCCGCCCCGCGACCGCGCCCGGCACGATCCTGAACCTCACCGCCACCGACCCCGGGTGGACGATCACCTTCACCCAGGCCGGACACTCGTGGAGCTCCCCGGTCGTCGCGTGGGCTGCCCTCGCCACCGAGTACGGCACCGGCATGATCGACCCCGTCCTCGTCGCCGACACCGGCCAGACCGTCACCCTCCGGGCCTACCTCGAAGGGCAGGGGCCGCTCCTCGACGTCCTCGACTACACGGTCACCTGGGCGCCCCCCGCCGCCACCGCGCCCACCCTGCCCGGGGACCTGTCCGCGCTCGCCACGGTCACTGTGTCCGGCTGCTGGACCCTCACCGACCCCACCGGGTTCCTCGCCGAGGCCGCCGCAAACGGGCATTGGCCGACCCGCGAAGAAGCCGAAGCCCACCGGGACAAGCTCGCCTACGAGGGGTTCGAGGTAGACGCCAGCGTCCCCGTCCGGTCCACCGCCGCGTGCCGGGTCGCTGCATGCGCTTCCTGCGGCGCCCACTTCACGAACTGGGAGGGCACCGGCCTCCACGCTCCGACCGCCACCGGGGCGATCACCGCCGCCGCGACCGCTGGCCGCACGGACCCCATGGAGTGGCACCCCGGCGACGCGTGGAAGGTCCGCCCGGACGGCCGCCTCGACTGCCCCGCCTGCACCACCAACGAAGGGAACGACCAGTGACCACCAAGACCCGCCCCGGAGTGACGTTCAAGGACGCCCTCACCCAGGTACCCGCCAACCCGCGACCGCAGTGCAGGGTCCTGCGCTCCAACGGCGAACGCTGCACCGGCGAGGCCCTGGACCGCGACCCCAAGGTCATCCAGGTCTGCACCCGGCACGCCGCCGAGGTGATGCGGCTGATCAACGAGCGCGCGACCCGATGACCCACCGGACGAAGTGAGGACCGGGGCGTTCCTACCGCCCCGGTCCCGCCGCTCAGGATCGCACACCACCAGGAAGGCCAGACCGTGCCGCTGATCACCCCGCGCGAGATCGTCACCGTCGACACCGGGCACCTACACACCGTCGTCCACACGGTCCGCAACGCCTACCACTTCCGCGGCGAGCCGTTCCGCCCCGAGGTTGTCCGGTCCGCCTACCTACTCAGGGAGTTCCTGCTCATCCCCCGCATCCTCGAACAGCCCACCACCGAGGTGTTCGCTGAGGAGCTGTGGTGGGTCGTGCAGGCCGCCGACGACATCGGCGACGCGGCCAACCTACCCCCCGTCGGGGCCCTGTTCACCGCCGTCGACCACCTCCAGTACGCGCTCGCCCACCAGGCCGCCCGCACCTGCCGGGGACTCGAAGCGGTCCTCGAAGCGGACATCATCCTCGCCGTCGCTCTACGGCACACCGACCAGTAGACCGCCAGGGCCTCAACGCCCGGCACCGCACCACCACGGGGGACCGATGACCGACCGCACCACCCAGGCCTACACCGCACTCAACGACCTCCGGTCGCTCCTCGCCGATATGCGCGACACCACCCACCCCATCCACCGCCCCACAGGCTGGGGGCCCACACCCGAGCAGGTCGCCGACGCCGGACGCCTCCACACCTTGGAGCGCCACGACGCCCTCACCCAGCTCGCCCACGGCATCAAGCCCCTCGGCGCCAGCCCGGCCCCCGGCGACATCACCGTCATGCAGACCCGCCGCGACATCGACACCGACATCGCCGACCTCGAAGAGGCCGTCCGCGACCGGGTCGCCCCGCAGATGCCCCCGGCCGCGACCACCAACCGGCGGATCGGCGCCATCATCAAGCTGCTACCGAAGGTGGCCGCCGTCGACGACCTCATGACGCACGTCCTCGCCGAGGCGTACCGGCTACGCGCGAAGGCCCGGTGGGCGCTCGGCGACTCCGGCGAAGTGCACAAGCTGACCGCCCGCTGCCCGCACTGCGGGGCCAAGTCGCTGCGCGAGCTCGCCGACCGGGGCGTCGTCACCTGTTCCAACGTCGCGTGCCGGTGCGGCGACGACACCTGCCCGTGCGGGGACGAGACCGCCCCGCGCCGCCACCAGTGGCACGCCGCCCAGTGGCACACCATCACCGAAGGGATCAGCGCATGAACCGCCAGGACGACATCAAGGTCACCGCCGCCGAGGCCGCCGCCGAACTCGACGTCGACCGCGACACCATCGACACGTGGAAGCGCCGCGGCTACCTCCAGCCCATCCCCGGCAGTGGCAGGCCCGCCCGGTTCTGGCTGTCGGAGGTGTTCGCCTGCGAAGCCGCCCGACGCGTCCACTGGAAACGCCGTAAGGGTTAAGTCGCCACAGAACCCTTACTGGTGGTACATTTCTTCCTGACGGACAAAATGCGATGGCAGAGCTGTGTCCACACCGACTTCAAGGGCCCCGACACCGATGGTGCGGGGCCCTTCGCCATACGCTCAGCTTGAGTGGTGTTCCACGATCTGCTGCGCGAGCTTGCGAACTTCAGCCTCGTCCGGTTCCGTGTTGTTCCCCCGAAGTGCGTGGCTGATCTCCTCCGCCACCTGGTCGACGGACTTCCCAGCGGCGTTGTCGGCGACCCTGTTGATCGCCTGCTCGCTCTTCTGAGTGGCGCCTCGGATGTGCGCTTCCAACTCGTCGAAGCCATCCTCGTTGAACTCGATCCTCAACGTTCCTCCATGCACGCTCTCGGCGATGTGGGGCGATACCAGACTAAGACTTGGGCCTGCATATTCACTGAGAATCCTCAGACCCGTCCGGTAGGAAGCACCCGCTCCCCGATGTGCGTCCCCGACTGTCGGGCAGCAGAAACGCCAAAAGGCCCCGACCGAGACATGGTCGGGGCCTTCGTCGTAGGAGTCAGCGCTGGCGGTGGGTCCATCCCATAGGTCGGTACACGTCGACAGACATGAAGGTCTCCGGGTCCTCCGGATCGCGGTAGTTCAGCCGTTCGCCGGAGTACTGGAACCGGATGTTGAACGGACCTTGGTTGACAGTCCAGGTGCTCTGGTGCTCTGGGATCTCCACCGTCTCACCATCCAGGTAGCGAACCGACCGAACAGCTTCATCAGGGTCGTTCTGCGGGACCTGCAACCTGATCTTCTTGGTCGCTTCCAACAAGCCTCCCAAAGAACTACTTGTCGGTAATCCGCTTAGCTTGCTCGCGGACCATCTTCTTGTCCATCTCGAAGCCGTGCTTGCCGTAGGTCTTCTTCAGCTCGCGCTCGACCGAGGCGCGCGACTTGCCGCCCGACTTCTCCGCGAGCTTCTCGACGTCCTTGTTAGCCTGCTTGGCCTTCTTATCGATGACCTTCTTCACCTTGCGCTCAAACTCGCGCTCGTTGAACTTTCCCAACTCCGGACCCCCTTGACGGTTCCAGCAAGGGTAGGCGGGAGCAGAGACAATCTGTGCACCCTTTGCCAGAGCAGGAGACTGCCTACGTGAGCTGGTGCCATGCTGGAAGCTCAACTCTTAGGAGGCCAAGCCATGAGCAGGTTCTTCCCGGACAGAGAGCGCCCCGACCCCTCCAGCGCGAAACCTCCGGGCTTCGATCACATCGCAAGAGAGGTGGCGAGGAAGGCCGAAGCGCATGAAGCGCTTCTGGGTAGCCTCGCTGAAACCAAGAAGCAGAACAGCCTTCTGGAGGAGCAAAACAGGCTTCTTCGCACTCAAAACGCTGACTTGGCGAAAAGTGGGAAGCACGTCTGGTGGCAATGGGGGGTCACTCTCTTCATCGCGGTGTTAGGCGTGGCTGCGGCGGCCTGGCAGATCTACCTCGCCATCCAAGCCACGTGACAAGCTGATCGACAACACTTGCTGTCACCTCTCGTAGCGGAGCGAACGTCAGCGCCTAAGGCCCGGAGGCCCCGGGCCTTTGGCGTTCCGAGACCTGCCCGGCGGTAGCTCCTCGCTCCCCTCCGACATGTGCTCCAACCGTCAGGTATGCCCATCTGCCCGCTGCACCCCACCCGAGGCTCTCCTTGCGGCGGATACTTCACGTCCCGTCTCCGCTCCGCTGGGGAGTGGGCGCGTCGAGCCAGGGCGGGGCCTACTTCACCTCTTCGCTCTTCCGCCCGAACGACGGATCGATGAGCATCGCGCCGAACACCAAAATTGCTCCGGCCGCGATCGGCCCCCACGTGAACAGGGCTCGCGTCGACCTTTCCGTCGCGCACACCGCTGGTTCGATGTAGGGGTTCCCCGGCGAGAACACCGGCCCGCAGCTGGCTCCGAGCCCGGCCTCAAACGGTAGAGCGCCAGCGATCCCCCCGGCCACGGCCAGCGCGACCCCGAGCAGGATCAGAACCTTTGTCGACTGCAGCACGGCTCGCCCCTACCGGTAGTACGTCTTCGTGACCCGCCGCCTCGGGATGATCATCCGCACGATCCACCACGGGATCCACACGAACAGCCAGAGCCCACACGTGAGCAGCGTCAAGATCAGGTGCACGCTGTTGGCCATGCCGCCCAGGCCGTGCTTGCGCTCCACGCTCTTGGAGTACCGAGGCATCGGCGGAGGCGGCGGAGCCGAGTAGCCCTGTGGGGCGAACCGACCGTTCGGCAGCCGCGGCTGCTGGGGCACGGGCGACTGCCACTGCTGCGGTGGGGGCTGCTGGTGCCACTGCGGAGGGCGATGGCCATACGGCCCCTGAGGACCAGGGGCAGGGGGATATGACACGGGAAGCCTCCGGGGCGCGCGTGCGGGGATGGCGCCACAGTAACGCCAGCTCCCTCGGCACGCCCTGGGCTGGCCACAGGCGGCCACTACGACAACCGCACGGGCACAACCGCGTCAGGTGGGGGAGGTGACCTGGGGATGTCTGGGGGATGGCAGGGATCCAACCGCCGCGAGGAACTCCCACCCGACTGGTACACCCACATCCGGCCACGCATCATCCGCCGCGACCGTGGCGAGTGCCAGTGGCGCATGGCCGTCGGGGGGATCTGCGGGGAGCCTGGGACAGACGTCGACCACCGGGAGGATCCCGGGGACCACCGCGACGCGAACCTCCAGCTCCTGTGTCCGCGACACCACAAGCGCAAGTCGTCCGCTGAAGGCAACGCCGCGCACCGTCCGCGCCCGAGCCGTCTCCGCAAGCCCGAACAGCACCCCGGCACCGCACAACCCTCTGACCAGCACATACGGGGTGGGGGGCACCCCCCTAAGGATCGCCGATAGCCCGGGGGGTCATAGCAGCTCCGGCCCTGTACGGGTTTCAACATTCGAACCCCCGCCTCTCCACCACCGCCCGGCCGCGCCCTGGAGGCGCTTTCGACCCTGGAGGCCGCCACCATGGGCACCCGAGGCCCCGTTCCCAAGCACTCCTCCGAGCGGCGCCGCCGCAACAAGCCCGCCGACGGCGAGACCACCACCGTGACGAAGGTGGCCCGCTCGCGGAAGGTCACCGTCCCGGCTGCGGACAAGGACTGGCACCCCATCGCGAAGCGGTGGTACCAGTCGCTCAAGACCTCCGGCCAGTCCGAGTTCTACGAGCCGTCCGACTGGGCTGCCGCCTACCTCATCGCCGAGTCGATCAGCCGCGACCTCAAGCCCCAGGTCGTCGGCATCACCGAGCAGGGCGACGTCGTTAAGGACGAGATCCCGCTCAAGGGCGCCAGCTTGGCGGCCTACCTCAAGGCGATGTCGGTGCTCCTGGTCACCGAGGGGGACCGGCGCCGGATGCGCCTGGAACTCCAGGCCGCCGAAGAGGAAGGGCCGTCGGCCGCCGTGACGGCGCTCAACGATTACCGTGACGCCCTCGGCGGTTGAGGACGCCCCGCGGGTTGAACCGGTCCGCATCGGACCCAGCTGGCAGCGCGACGAGTTCGGACGGTGGCTGCTGCCCGAGCGCACACTCGGCTGGCACGCCGTCGCCTGGACGGCGGAGAACCTCCAGCACGCCTCCGGAGTGCCGTGGCGGTACACCCCGGAGCAGCTTCGGCTGACGCTGTGGTGGTACGCCGTGGACGAGCACAACCGGTTCATCTACCGCGACGGCGTCATCCAGCGGCTCAAGGGCTGGGGCAAGGACCCGCTGGCCGCCAGCTGGGCGGCGATCGAGTTCGTGGGCCCGTGCCGACCGGACCCGTCCGGGCGCATGGTCGCCGACCCCTGGGGCAACCCGCACCCGGCCGGGGTCGCGCACCCCGAAGCGTGGGTGCAGATCGCCGCGGTGTCCAAGGACCAGACCAGGAACACCATGACCCTGTTCCCGGGTCTGTTCACCAAGGCGGCCATCGCCCGGTACGGGATCGACTTGGGCAAGGAGATCATCTACGCCCACCAGGGCCGGGCCCGCATCGAGGCCGTCACCAGCTCCCCGCGGGCGCTGGAGGGTGCGCGGGCGACCTTCGTGGTCCGCAACGAGACCCACCACTGGCTGTCCTCCAACGAGGGCCACGAGATGGACGCGGTCATCGACCGCAACGCCACCAAGTCGGCGGACGGCGCCGCCCGCGCCCTGTCCATCACCAACGCCTACGAGCCTTCGGAGGACAGCGTTGCCCAGCGGGCCCGGGAGGCGTGGGAGGCCGGGCAGGCCGGGACGTCGCTGGTGTCGGGAATCATGTACGACTCGCTGGAAGCCCCGCCCGAGGCGCTGCTGTCGCCGGAGTTCGCGCGCGCGGTCATCGAGGCGGTGCGCGGTGACGCGACCTGGTTGGACGTGGACCGGATCGTCGCCGCGATCCTGGACCCCCGCAACCCGCCAAGTCGCTCTCGGCGGTTCTGGTACAACCAGATCGTCGCGGCCGAGGACGCCTGGATCGTCCCGCAGGACTTCGAGTCCGAGGAGATGTCCCACCCCGACGTCAAGGTGGCGCCGAAGGACGAGATCGCGTTGTTCTTCGACGGCTCCAAGAGCGATGACGCGACCGGCCTGGTGGGCTGTCGCATCTCCGACGGCCACGTCCTGACCCTGGGCATGTGGCAGAAGCCGCCCGGCGACCGAGGCAAGAACTGGACCGCGCCGCGCGGGGAGATCGACTCCCGCGTCGACCAGGTCTTCGAGCAGTACAAGGTCGTGGCGTTCTGGGCGGATCCGTCACACACCCGCGACGACGAGACCCAGGAACGGTACTGGGACGCGCTCATCGACGACTGGCACCGCCGCTACGGCCACCAGCTGGAGCTGTGGGCCATCCCCGGCCGCTACGAGGGCCACTCGGTCATGTGGGACATGACCAGCCACAAGAGGGCCGCCCAGTTCACCGCGGCCGCCGAGCGCACCGCCCTGGAGATCGAGGACCGGTCCTTCACCCACGACGGCGACAAGCGGCTGATCATCCACGCCCGCAACGCCCGCCGCTACCCGTGGCGGTGGGGGGTGTCGCTGTGGAAGGGCCACCGCGAATCCGCTCGCAAGGTCGACCTGGCCGTGTGCATGGTCGGCGCCCGCATGCTGCGCCGCCTGGTCCTGAACAACCCCAACCGCAAACGGAAGCGCTCCGGAAAGGTCTGGTGATGACATGGTGATGAGCCAGGCCGACGTGGTCGAACTCGTCCACGACCAGCTGCTGCCCGAGTTCCAGAAGGAACGCCGACGGCTGGACCGGATCGACCGCTGGTACCGGTGGAAGCACGAGGACAACGACCTGCCCCGCAAGGCCGGGGACGAGATCAAGCGCCTGGTGGAGTTGGCCAAGACGCCGTGGTTGGGCCTGGTCGTCAGCGCCGTCTCCCAGTCCATGTACGTGGACGGGTACCGCACCCCCACCGGGGGCAGCGTCGACCCGGTGTGGGCGATCTGGCAGCGCAACGGCATGGACGCCCGCCAGGTCGCGCTGCGCCGGGCCGGGCTCGCCTACGGGCAGGCATACGAGACCGTCCTGCCCGGCGACTCCGGCGCGGTCATGCGCGGTGTGTCACCTCGCAAGATGCTCGCCTGGTACGCCGACGACGTCGAGGACGAGTGGCCGATGTACGGCCTGCGGGCCGAGCCGTCGGGGAAGAACTGGGCGCTGCGGTTCTACGACGAGGAGCGCATCTGGTACCTGTCCGCGGACGCTGACGGCGACAAGGTCGAGTACATCGAGTTCCGTGAGCACCGAGTAGGGGTGTGCCCCATTGTGCGGCACGCCCCGATGCTCGATCTCGACGGACGGTCGCCGGGCGAGGTGGAGCCGTTCATCACCACCGCGATGCGGATCAACAAGACCACGTTCGACCGGCTCATGGTCCAGCACTTCAACAGCTGGAAGATCCGCACCGCCGCTGGCATGGCCGAGCCGGAGACCGAGGAGGAGGCTCGCGCCGCGAAGCTGAGGCTGCGCCAGGACGACCTGCTCATCGCCGAGGACCCCGACACCAAGTTCGGCACCCTGGACGAGACTCCCATGGACGGGTTCGTCAGCGCCGGACGTGCCGACGTCGAGACCCTCGCCGCGGTCTCCCAGACGCCCAGCCACCAGCTCACCGGCCAGATGGTCAACCTGTCCGCCGAGGCCCTGGCTGCCGCGGAGGCCGGGCTGGAGCGCAAGGTGGAGGAGCGCAAGCGCACGGAGGGCCAGGCGCACGACCAAGCCCTGCGCCTGGCCGCCGCCATCGAGGGACTGACCACCGAGGCCGCGGACTCCAGCGCGCACGTCACCTGGGCCGACATGGGATCTCGCTCCCTGGCCCAAGCGGTGGACGCTCTCGGCAAGGCCGCCACCATGCTCGGCATCCCACCGCAGGCACTGTGGGGACGCATCCCCGGCGTCACCCAGGACGACGTCACCGAGTGGAAGACCATGGCCGAGCAGGGCGACCCGATGCGCCAGCTCGCCGAACGCATCGACGCCCAGATGGCCGACCTCGGCGGTACCGGGTGAGCACCGCGCTCGCCCGCCGACACCGCACCACCCAGACCGCCCTGACGTCCCTGCTCACCCTGGGCATGGCGGACCTGTGGCGGTCCCTGGTGGACGAGCAGGGCCCGCGCGAGGCGTGGCCGGTGCTGTACCCGCAGATGGCCGCCATGGTCCAAGACCAGCGGGCCCGCTCTGCGGAGATCGGCCGCCAGTTCTACGCCCAGGCCCGCGCCGAGGCTGGGGTGCCCGGCCGCCCGCCCACGGTGGAGGTGCCGCGCGCTCCGGCCGCCCAACTGGAGACGTCGCTGGCCGTGACGGGCCTGACCTCGTATGAGAACGGGCGCCGGTCCGGCCGCTCTCCGGATGAGGCACTGGACGTCACCATCGTCACCGTCACCGGGGCCGCTGAACGCCTGGTCGCCGAGGGCGGCCGGAAGGCCATCACCGAGTCAGCCCGGTCTGACCGCGAAGCGCTGGGCTGGTTCCGCCTGCCGGGGCCAGCCCCGTGCTGGTGGTGCGCGATGCTCGCCAGCCGCGGCGCCGTCTACGGGTCGCGGGAATCAGCGTCCACCACCGAGGACGGCGAGCGCTACCACGACCACTGCGCCTGTGAGCCCTGGCCCGTCTTCTCTCGCACGGAGGAGCTGCCGCCCGAGGTGCAGCGGTGGGTGGACGCCTGGGACGCGTCGGCGAACACCGGCGACCCGATAGCCGCGTTCCGGCAGAAGGTTGCCGAGGCCAACGCAGCTGACAACGACCCGGAACGCCAACCCGAGGACCCGGCCACGGAGGGCGGCTCCGCCAATGGAGGCTCACCGCCCCAAGGCCCACCGACCCCCTCGGACGACGATGACGACCGCCCTCTCATTGGTGACCTCATACCCACTGATGAGGACGACGCCGACGAGCGGCGCGCCGACATCGAGGACGCCGCCTCCCAGGTCATCGAGGGCGAGTACACCGGCCGGGACGGCACCGTCTTCCAGGTGTCGATCGATTCGGTGTCGGCGGATGAGGACGAGGTCGTCGTGCAGGGGCAGATCAACGTCGGCGGTCTGGCCGTCGGCGAGGTCATCCGCGAGTTCATGCGCGACGACCAGGGCAACCTGTGGGCCCACCACGACATGCTCACCCTGGATGCGCCCTACCAGGGGCGCGGGTTCGCGAGCGCGTTCAACGCACACCTGGAAGACTGGTACCGCCAGTCTGGTGTGGAGCGGATTGAACTGCTCGCCGGTCTGTCAGCTGGCGGGTACGTGTGGGCCACACAGGGCTACGATTTCCTCAACGAGGAAGAAGCCGAAGAGGTCATCGAGCGCCTAGAGCGCGAGGTCGACCGGATCGAGCAGTGGGTCGAGGACCACCAGGACGACGACGAGGTCAGCGACGCTGAGTACGAGCGTCAGGAAGACCTCCTCGCAGCGGCCCTCGACGTCATCTCTCGCAGCGGACAACGGTTCGGCTCCGACGAGTACCCGTCTGCCTACGAGATCAGCCGCCTGGGCTACCAGCCCGGGATGGACCGCACCGACTCCTGGCTCGGCAAACTAGTCCTGCTGGCCGTCTCCTGGAGAGGGGTGAAGTACCTATGAGCAGCCGCGAGCAGAGCATCGCACTCGGCTCCTGGTGGACCGAATGGTCGACCCAGTACGGCGTCGACCGGGTCGAGGACGCACCCCCGGAGGCGCAGACCGAGTACCACCGCAGGGCCGCCGAGATCATGGGCCTGGACCCCGACACCGGCGCACGTCCAGGTGTGATCGGCCGCCGTCGGCGCCGACGCGAGTAGCCGCACCCATCAACCGCAAGCCCCGTACCGGATCGGTGCGGGGCTTTCGCATGCCCGGCGCCCCTGGAGGGCGCCCCCATCCCGACCCTGGAGGTCACCCATGCCCGAGCCGACCGAACCTGTCGAGCCGGTCACCGATCCGACCCTGGAGCCCCCGGAGGGCGACGAGGACGAGGTGCTCGACGTCGAGCGGGCCAAGGCCAAGATCCGCAAGGCCAACTCCGAGAACCAGGGCCTGCGGGCCCGGCTCAAGGAGCTGGAGGAGAAGGCCAACAAGTCCGAGCAGCAGCGCGCCACCGAGGCCCGGGAGGCCGCGGAGAAGCGCGCCACTGCCGCAGAGCAGCGTGCCCTGCGCCTGGAGATCGCCGCCGAGAAGGGCCTCACCACCGCCCAGGCCCGACGCCTGGTCGGCAGCTCCCGGGAGGAGCTGGAGGCCGACGCCGACGAGCTGCTGGAG
>NZ_QPFC01000198.1:0-1301 GCF_003427465.1 Nocardiopsis sp. TNDT3
CCCCATCCCCCGCCACCCCGACACAACCCAGACGAACTGCCGCCCTACGGGCGGTGAGGAGGTCCTGACGTGGAGTCCCCCCTCTTCGACTTCCGTGCTGCCCTCTCCGGGGAGGAGCCGGATCCGACCGAGACCGAGGAGGCCACCACCCTCCAGGAGCAGACCACCAACACGAACCGGTCGGAGTCCGCCCCGATCAGCGTGGACCTGACCAGCGGCCTGCTCATGCTCCGGCACGCCGGCTCCTCGGTCGAGGTGGACACCGCCACTCGGGAGGCGGTGCTCGACCCGGGCGACTCCGAGGTGAGCGTCGGCGACGACGGCGTGATGCTGTTCGGCACGCAGCAGACCGGGGACACCGGCTCCCCGCACGTACTCGCCGACCAGGGGGTCGCGCGGGTCGTCACGGTGTCCGCGCCCGAGTCCGGGGACGTCTCCGGACTGGAGCCCCACACGGAGAGCCGGTTCGAACCCGCGCACCCGGGAACACCGGCGCTCCCGGTCGAACCGGCGGCCAGGTCCGTCGGGGTGCCCGCCAACGCGGAGCCGGTCCCCGAGGGCGAGACCACGGAGCCCGTACCGCTGGAGCCCATGCTCGTCGCGGAGCCGCTCCAGCGCATGGAACCGATGCAGCCGCTGGAACCGGTGATCCCCGCCGAGCCGGCGATCCTCGCCGAGCCCGCCCAGCGGGTGGAGGCGGCGGAGCCCCTGGTGGGCAGGGAGGCCGAGCAGGGTGAGCTGCTGGAGCCGCTGACCCCCGTGGACACCGAGAACACGAAGGTGGTCTCCGGCGTGGAGCCCATCTCCGCCGACGCAGACGACCCCGCTCTCGGCGAGACCGGCTCCGAGATCCCCGGGGCTCCGGTCGTGACCCTGGACCCCGAGACGGGGGTCACCACCGTCGAGGCGGGCGAGCTGAAGTTCGTCCTGGACTCGGACGAGGGCACGATCAGCATCGAGCCCGGAGACAGGAACGTTCCCCTCGACCCCGAGGCGGCACCGGTCACCGTCGAGGCCGGACACCTGGGCCTGACCATCGACCCGGCCAAGGGGACCGTCGGGATCGAGACGGGCGGTTCCGGTGAGGGCGGGGAGAACCTGCCGACCACGATCGAGATCGGCGACCTGAAGCTCACCCTGGACCCCGAGACGGGCGAGGTCTCCCTCGACCCCGGCAGCGGGGACGTGGAGGTCGATCCCGAGACCGGTCTGATCACCGTGTCCGAGGACCTCGACGGCGAGGAGGGCTCCGGCGACGAGGACAGCGACGACCGCCCCGGCGCAGACCAACCCGGCCAAGA
>NZ_QPFC01000199.1:0-4257 GCF_003427465.1 Nocardiopsis sp. TNDT3
CTGGCCGGGACCGAACGGCCCCGCGGCCGGACCCGCCCCCGGGCCGGGGGCGGTGGACCCGCGGACGACGAACTCCTCGTTCATCCGCTCCTGCATCCCGCGCACGCGGCGCCGCGCCCACGAGGCGAAGGCCCAGCGCAGGACGGGCCGGGTGAAGGGCAGGACCATCAGCAGGCCGAGCACGGCGGTGATGAACCCGGGGATCACGAGCAGGATGCCGCCCGCCATCAGCATGAGCGGGTCGAGCAGGCCCCCGCGCGGCTGCTCGCCCGAGCGCATGGCCTGGTCCGCGTCCCGGAAGGCCCTGGTCCCGGCCCGGCGCAGCACGGCCACGCCCAGGACCATCAGCGAGACCAGCGCGGCCAGCGTCCACGGGACGCCGATCCAGCCGCCGACGGCGATCATCAGCCACACTTCCAGGAAGGGCAGCGCCATCAGCGCCAGCACTGTCAGCAGCGGCATGCGTAACCATCCTCCGGGTCGTCGGCGGGAGCTCCCCCTACAGGAGAGAACGCGCGCGCGGGCGCCGGGGTTCCCCGTGCACGTGCTTCCCGGCCGGGCGTCAGCGCGAACGCCCCTCAGATGCGCCGTCCTCGGCGTCCGCACGCGCCCGCGCAGAGCCCTTCCGTCGGCCCCGTGCCTGCCGGGCGCGGCGCGGGCGTGTCCCCCTCAGGCGCGGCGACGGCGGCCCAGGACCACCGCCACGACCACCGCTCCCAGCCCCAGGGCGCTCAGGAGCGCCTCCGGCGCGGCGCCGAGGCGGGTGGCGACGGTGGTGCCCTCCATCGCCTCCAGCTCGGCCACGTGGATGTCGGGCACCGCCTCGGGCGAGCTGTAGGCCAGGCTCCCGTCGGGGTTGACCACGGCGCTGACGCCGCTGGTGGAGACGACCACCGCCGGGCGGCCGTGCTCGACGGCGCGCAGCTGGGTGATGGCCAGCTGCTGGTTGGTCTGGCCGGTGAAGTTGTAGTTGGCGTTGTTGGTGGGGATCACGATGACCTGCCCGCCCGCGGCGACGGACTCGCGCACCGGCAGGTCGAAGGCCACGTCGAAGCAGATGCCCACGGCCAGGGTGGTGCCGCCCACGTCCAGGGCGCCGGGCTCGGTGCCGGGGACGGCGTCGGAGCTGACCTGCTGGAGACGGGCCACGAACCGCGTGAAGAAGTCGCGGAAGGGGACGTACTCGCCGAACGGGACGAGGTAGCGCTTGTCGTAGATCTCGCCCGGCCCGCTCCGGGGGTCCCAGACCACGCTGCTGACGTAGCGGGTGCCGTCGTCGTTGAAGCGGCTCATGCCCCACAGCAGGGGGACGCCCGCGTCGGCCGCGGCGGCGTCGATGGTCTCGCGCGCCTGGGGGTCGCGGAAGGGGTCGATGTCGCTGGCGTTCTCCGGCAGCAGCACCATGTCCGGCTGGGGGTACTCCCCCGCGCGGACGGCGTCGGCGAGCTCGTGGACCCCGTCGGCGTGGTTGTTGAGGACCTGCATGCGCTCGCCCGCGACGGACATCTGTCCGACGTTGGGGACGTTGCCCTGGACCATGCCGACGGTGACGGTGTGCGAGACGTCGGGGCGGCCGATCGCGGGGGCCAGGGCGCCGCCGGCGACGACGGCCGCTCCGGCGGCCAGCCCGAGGACGGCCGGGACCCAGCCGGTCCGCAGCGGGCCGCCCGTGCGGGCGGGGCCTCCCCGGCCCGTGCCCGCCTCGTGCGCGGCGTTGCGATCGTTTCGGTCGTCCTGATCACCGTGTCCGGTCCGACGGGCGCCCGCCAGGCGCAGCGCGCTCCACAGCAGCAGGCCGCCGGTGAGGGCGACCGCGAAGGTCACCAGGGCGGAGGAGCCGAGGGCGGCGTAGCCGACGAAGGGCGTGTCGGGCTGGGCGAAGGCGAGCTTGCCCCAGGGGAAGCCGCCCAGCGGCCAGCGGGCGCGCACGGCCTCCTGGGCCACCCACAGGGCCGCGGTCCACAGCGGCCAGCCGGGCAGGCGCATGGCCAACGCCAGGCCCATCGCCATGGGCAGGAAGTAGACGGTCTCGGCTCCGGCGATGAGCAGCCACACGTCGATACCGAAGATGTCCTGCCAGTGCACCAGCGGCACCATGAGCGTGGCCCCGGACAGGGCGCCGAGCCAGGCCGCGCGGCGCGTCCGGGCCCCCGCCACGGCGAGGGCGAGCAGCGCGGCGCTGAGCGGGCCCAGCCACCACAGGCCGTAGGGCGGCAGCGCGAAGAGCTGGGCCAGACCGGATCCGACCGCGGCGAGCACCCGCCACAGCAGATCGCGGTGTCCCCAGCGGTGCCCCGGCGCGAAGGCGGAGGCGAAGGAGCGTGCCGGGTTCGCCGTCCGCTCCCGCCCCGCCGGTTCCGGCGAGGGTCTGTCGGAGCCGTGGGCGCTGCCCTGCTCGGTGTGCTCGGCAACCACGTGGGGTGCTCGCTTTCCGCTTGCTGGTGAGAGGTGCTCGCGGTCAGCATATGGGGGGACGCGGAAAAGGCCCGAGCCACCCTTCGGACCGGCTCCGTCCCGTCGGCGGCGAGCTCGGAAGACCGTTGTCTACTGGATGTTCGGGCCTTTTCCGGGTCCAACCCCCCGCCCGGTCGCGGTACTCCACCCCTCACCCGATCCCAGCTGCACCTGGCGCGTGATGCAGCGTCCGATCGGACGAGTGGGGGCCGCACAACCGGTCCGTCCAGTGCTGGACTGGTCGTTAGGTTACCCAGACTCCCCGACCCGATGCCTCAACCCGGCTGCCGTGTCGTGGCCGCCGCCCCGAGGGCGTGGAGGGGAGAAAGGAAGGAACCGTCGGACAGGCTAACGCACCTGGGGCCGCCACGCCAGCTGGGCGGACGGGGTTTGTGTCTGACCGCAATCGGATCGACATCGACTCAAGTATGGACTTTTCGATCAGGATCATGTCTGATGTGATCAGCACAACGGCCTGGTTCGATCAATTGCGAAAGTTCCAGGTCGGCGGCGCGGACGCCCCGATGATCCGCGTCACCCCACATCTCGACCCCGGCCCGGGAGCTGACAACCATGGCGGAGATCGTCCTCGATGGCGTTGACAAGATCTACGGCGGCGACGTCAAGGCCGTCGACAACCTGAACCTGAAGATCGAGGACGGCGAGTTCATGGTGCTCGTCGGCCCCTCCGGCTGCGGCAAGTCCACCGCGCTGCGCATGATCGCGGGCCTGGAGGAGATCACGGGCGGCACGCTGGTCATCGGCGACGAGATCGTCAACGACCGCCCGCCCAAGGACCGCGACATCGCGATGGTCTTCCAGAACTACGCGCTCTACCCCCACATGACCGTCGAGCAGAACCTGGCCTTCGGCCTCAAGCTGCGCAAGGTGGCCAAGCCCGAGATCGCGCGCCGTGTCAAGGAGGCGGCCGAGATGCTGGGCCTGGAGACCTACCTCAAGCGCAAGCCGGGCGCCCTCTCCGGCGGTCAGCGCCAGCGTGTGGCCATGGGCCGCGCGATCGTGCGCGAGCCGCGCGCGTTCCTCATGGACGAGCCGCTGTCCAACCTGGACGCTAAGCTGCGCGTGCAGATGCGCGCCTCCCTCAACCAGCTCCACGAGCGCCTGGGCGTCACCACCATCTACGTCACCCACGACCAGATCGAGGCCATGACCCTGGGCGACCGGGTCGCGGTGATGCGCGACGGGCGCCTCCAGCAGGTGGACACCCCCAAGCGCCTGTTCGACGCCCCCGTCAACCTGTTCGTGGCCGGGTTCATCGGCTCCCCGGCGATGAACTTCGTCGACGCCGAGCTGGTCGCCGAGGGCGACGGCGCGGTGCTCACCTTCGCCGAGCACAAGCTGCCGGTCCCGGCGAGCGTCCTGGAGGCGCGCCAGGGCCTGCGCGACTACCTGGGCCGCAGCCTCATCCTGGGCATCCGCCCCTCGGACTTCAACGACGCCGACCTGGACGGCAACGGCGACCCGCAGATCCAGGTCAAGGCGAGCGTGACCGAGGAGCTGGGCACGGAGATCAACGTGATCTTCACCGTGGACGCCCCGCCGGTGCGCCACGAGGACGCCGCCGCCCTGGCCAAGGACGCCGCGGGTGAGGAGGGTGAGGGCGACGGCCTGCCGCTGGGCGGCAACACCTCGCTGTTCACCGCCCGGGTCAGCCCCCGCAGCAGCGTGCGCCCGGGTCAGCCGGTCAGCCTGTCGGTGGACGTGAGCCAGCTGCACTTCTTCGACCCGCAGAGCGGCCTGGCCATCGGCCACCCCGACAACGTCTGAGCCCCTCCCCCAGCG
>NZ_QPFC01000200.1:0-9771 GCF_003427465.1 Nocardiopsis sp. TNDT3
CCGGACATCCGTCCGGGCGGCGGCCCCTCGCGTGGGTGTGCGGACGCCGCGGGCGGCCGCGGGAGTGCTCCGCGCGTCGGGCGCGGACTACTCCGCGAAGATCGACTTGATGATCCAGAGCAGGCGCAGGATCTCGATGTAGAGCCAGACCAGGGAGACGGTCAGGCCGAAGGCGAACTGCCAGGCGAACTTGTTGGGGATGCCGGCGTTGAGGCCCTCCTCGATGCCGCGGAACTCGATGGCCAGGGTCAGCGCGGCCAGGACCACGAACACCAGGCCGACGAGCAGGCCGAGCGGGCTGGGCTCGCGCAGACCGATGCCGCCCGCGATGAAGAAGCTGGCCACGAAGTTGACCAGCATCAGGGCCGCGGCGCCGATGACCGCGTACGTGACGACCTTGACGAAGCCGTCGGTCACCTTGATGACGCGGAACTTGTACAGGGCGAGCATCACGGCGAACACCACGACGGTGCCCAGCACCGCCTGGGTCACGAGCGTGCCGCCCGCGCTGGCGTCACCGGTGGTGACCGACAGGCTGTTGGCCAGGATCGCGGAGATGCCGCCGACGAGCAGGCCCTCCAGGGCGGCGTAGCTCAGGATGGCGACGGGGTTGGTGATCTGCTTGAAGGAGATCACCAGGCCCAGCACCAGACCGCCGAGCGCACCCACGAGGGTGAGCACCACGGCGATGCCCGGAGCCGAGCTGAAGAGGAAGTAGTTGACGACGGCGAAGGCCGCGACCACGCCGAGCGTCATACCGGTGCGCACGACCACGTCGTCGATGGTCATCGGCTGGTTGTCGGTGCTCTGCACCGGACCGCCGGGGTAGCCCTGCTGGGGGTAGGGCTGGCCGTACCCCTGCTGCGGGTACGGTTGTCCGTACCCCGGCTGGCCGTAGGGACCCTGCTGCTGGCCGTAGCCGTAACCCGGCTGGCCGTTGAACCCCTGCTGGGCGTGCCCGGCAGGACCGGCCTGCTGGAGCGCCCGCTTGAGGACGGGGTTGGAACTCCGCATCCGCATGTCTAGTCAAGACCCTTTCACGCGTGGATTGCTGCCCACAAGGTAACGTACGCTCCTCATCCGGAGTTCCACGGGCAAGGTCACTGTTCAGACACGGCGCCGCGGCCCGGCCGGGGCCGGCACGCGGCCCTCGCGCGGCGCGTGGGCGCCCGCCCCGCGGACACGCGGGAGGGGGCCGGCGCCCGAGGACACCGACCCCCTCCCCCTCGGCCCGGGCCGCCCGCGGGCGACGGAGCCGTGACGGCCGCGCTAGCCGCGCGTGACCAGGGACCGGGCGAGGAAGAGCACGTTCGCCGGACGCTCCGCCAGACGGCGCATGTAGTAGCCGTACCACTCGTCGCCGTAGGGCACGTAGACCCGCATCCGGTTGCCCTCGGCGGCCAGCCGGACCTGCTCGGCGTCGCGGATGCCGTAGAGCATCTGGTACTCGAAGTCGTCCTCACCGCGGCCGTTGGCGGCGGCCAGCGAGCCGGCGATGGCGATCATGCGCGGGTCGTGCGAGGCCACCATCGGGTAGCCCTCGCCCTCCATCAGCACGCGCAGCGCGCGCACGTAGGCCTTGTCCACCTCGGCCTTGTCGCGGAAGGCCACCGACTCGGGCTCGTCGTAGGCCCCCTTGCACAGGCGCACGCGCGAACCGGCCCCGCTCAGGTCGCGGCAGTCGGCCTCGGTGCGGCGCAGGTAGGCCTGGAGCACCGCGCCCACGAAGGGGAAGTCCTGGCGCAGTTCGCGCAGGATGCCCAGCGTGGAGTCGGTGGTGGTGTGGTCCTCCATGTCCAGGGTCATCGTGGTGCCGACCGCCTTGGCCGCCTCGGCGATCCGGCGGGCGTTGTCCAGGGCGATCTTCTCGCCGTCGCTGTTGAGGAACTGGCCCACGGCCGAGAGCTTGACCGAGACCTCGGCGCGCTCGGCCAGGCCCGCCTCGCCCAGCGCGGCCAGCAGGTCCCGGTAGGCGGTCACCGTCGCCTCGGCCTGGGCCGTGTCGGTGGTGTCCTCACCCAGGAAGTCCAGGGTGACGTGGCGGTCCCGGGTCAGCTCCCCGACCACGGGGAGCGCTTCGTCCTGGGTGGAGCCCGCGACGAACCGCTTGACCATGGCCCGGGTGACGGGGGTGCGCTCGACGATGGTGCGGCAGGTCTGGGACCTGGCGGCGAGCAGCAGGGGTTTGCGAAGCATGGTGACCTCGGGAAAGACGTGCGCGAGCCGGTGGGCTGGCGCGGGCGGGGCGCGGCGGGGTTCGTCCCGGCCGCGCCGGTGGATGCGGGCTGGTTCCCGGGCCCCCTCAGGACGGAAGGGTGCCCGGGCCCCTCGTCAGCCCTGGTGGGGGTAGGAGGAGACCGTCGGCGCGACGAAGGTCTCCTTGATGGCGCGCGGGCTGGACCAGCGGGACAGGTTCTGCGCCGAACCCGCCTTGTCGTTGGTGCCGGAGGCGCGCCCGCCGCCGAAGGGCTGCTGGCCCACGATGGAGCCGGTCGGGCGGTCGTTGACGTAGAAGTTGCCCGCGGCGAAGCGCAGGGCCTCGCTGGCCTTGGCCACGGCGGCGCGGTCCCTGGCCAGGACGGCGCCGGTCAGGGCGTAGGCCGAACCCTCGTCGACGGTCTTGAGGACCTCGTCGAACTTCTCGTCCTCGTAGACGTGGACGGCGACGACCGGGCCGAAGTACTCGGTGCGGAACACGTCGTGGGACGGGTCGGTGCCCTCGATGATGGTGGGGCGCACGAAGTAGCCGACGGAGTCGTCGGCGGTGCCGCCCGCCAGGACGGTCAGGGTCGGGTCGGACTTGGCGTCCTCCAGGACCTTGGCCAGCTTGTCGAAGGCGCGGCGGTCGATGACGGCGCCGACGAAGTTGGACAGGTCGGTGACGTCGCCCATGGTCAGGGCCTCGGTCTCGGCGACGAGGTCGTCGCGGACCTGCTCCCACACCGAGCGGGCGACGAAGGCGCGCGAGGCGGCCGAGCACTTCTGGCCCTGGTACTCGAAGGCGCCGCGCACGATGGCGGTGCGCAGGACCTCGGGGTCGGCCGAGGAGTGGGCGACGATGAAGTCCTTGCCGCCGGTCTCGCCGACGATGCGCGGGTAGGAGCGGTAGTTGGCGATGTTCTCGCCCACGCTCTTCCACAGGTGCTGGAAGGTCCTGGTCGAACCGGTGAAGTGCACACCGGCCAGCTCCGGGTCGTTGAGGGCGACGTCGGAGACGGCGAGGCCGTCACCGGTGACCATGTTGATGACGCCGGGGGGCATGCCCGCCTCCTCCAGCAGGCGCATGGTCAGCTCGGCGGCGAACTGCTGGGTCGGGGACGGCTTCCACACGACCACGTTGCCCATCAGGGCCGGGGCGGTGGGCAGGTTGCCCGCGATGGCGGTGAAGTTGAAGGGGGTGATCGCGTAGACGAACCCCTCCAGGGGGCGCTGCTCCATGCGGTTCCACACGCCCTTGACGCTCAGCGGCTGCTGGGCGATCAGGTCGCGGGCGTAGGAGACGTTGAAGCGCCAGAAGTCGATCAGCTCGCAGGCCGAGTCGATCTCCGCCTGCTGCACGGTCTTGGACTGGCCGAGCATGGTGGCGGCGTTGATGGTGGCGCGCCAGGGGCCCGAGAGCAGTTCGGCGGCGCGCAGGAGGATGGCGGCGCGGTCGTCGAAGGACATCGCGCGCCAGGCGGGGGCGGCGGCCTTGGCTGCGGCGACGGCGTCGCGGGCGTCCTCGTGGGTGGCGTTGCGCATGGTGCCCAGGACCGCGGCGTGGCGGTGCGGCTGCACGACGTCGATGGGCTCGCCGCCGCCCATGCGGCTCTCGCCGCCGATGCGCATCGGCAGGTCGATGCTCCGGCTGCCGAGCTCCTCCAGCTTGGCCACGAGTTCCTCGCGCTCGGCGCTGCCGGGCGCGTAGGACAGAACGGGCTCGTTCTGGGGCAGAGGGACGTTGGTCACGGCGTCCATGGGCACCTTCCCGGTGAAGAATGTCCCTGAAACAAGCAGGGTTGGCTGACTCAACGCTCCCAGAAGCAGGGCGTGCGAACCTTGTGGACCAGGCCACTCTTTGCCCGCCTTATTTGTTCTCCAGGACAAAATGGGACACACATGAGCGACGACCGCCCCGCTTCCGACCCGCGTCCCGCCTCCGGCGGCGGGGCGCCCCGACCGCACCCGCGGCCGGAGGTTCCTCCTGTTCAGGATGGTTCATCCGATGACAGGACCACGGGTCTGCCCTTGCGCGGACTGCTGCTGGCCCTGGGCGACCCCGTCGTGGATGTGGCCGCCGCCCCGGACGGGCTCGATGTCCAGGTGGACAACGTCGTCATCCTCGACCCGGAGGACCGCACGGAGGTGCGCGAGGGGGACCTGGTGCTGCTGATCGGGGCGCGGGGCGCCTCCGCGCGGCGCCTGGTCAGGGCGCTGGCCGAGCGCGGCGCCACGGCCGTCGCGGTCAAGACCAGCGCGCACCCGGCGTCGGAGGAGGCGCCGCCGACCGCCGGGACGCGCCCCGGCCGCCCCCGGCCCGGAGGCGGTGACGAGGCGCGGGCGCTGCGCACCGAGGCGCGGGAGGCGGGGATCGCCCTGCTCGCGGTGCGCCCCGAGGTGCGCTGGGACCAGTTGCAGTCGGTGTGCCGGTCCATCCTGGACGAGGCCCGCCTGACCGCCTCGGAGGACCTGGGCGAGTCCGGCGGCGACCTGTTCTCCATGGCGCAGACCATCGCCAGGCTCACCGGCGGGCTGGTGAGCATCGAGGACGCGGCGAGCCGGGTGCTGGCCTACTCCAGCGGCGCCGAGGTGGACGAGCTGCGGCGGCTGTCGGTGCTGGGGCGGCGCGGCCCGGAGTCGTACCTGGCGCTGCTGCGCGAGTGGGGGGTGTTCGCCAAGCTGCGCGCGGGCGAGGAGGTGGTGCGGGTGGAGGAGCACCCCGAACTGGGCATCAGGCGCCGGTTGGCCGTGGGCATCCACGCGGGACGCCAGCCGCTGGGCGCGATCTGGGTGCAGGAGGGCGACCGGCCGCTGGCCGAGCACGCGGAGGAGGCCCTGCTGGGCGCGGCGCGCACCACCGCGCTGCAGATGATCCGCCAGCGCACGCAGGCCAGCGCGGGGCTGCGGCTGCGCGAGGACCTGCTGTCGAGCCTGCTGGAGGGCAGGATCGACGCCGGAGCGCTGGCCGACACCGTGGAGGTGCACGCCGACCGGGGCGCGCTGGTGGTGGCGTTCGCCCTGGTCGAGGGGTCCGAGGGCGCGGCTGAGGAGCGCCCCGACCGGCCCGAGCGCGAGTTGCGCCGACGCCAGCTGATCGACCTGGTGTCGGTGCACACCGCGGCCTACCGGCGCAGCGCCCTGGTGACCGCGCTGGGCGGTCGGGTCTACGTGCTGCTGCCGGACCTGGCGCGCGTCCGGGAGGGGCGGCGCGGGGTGGAGCGGTCGGTGCTGGCGCTGACCCGCAAGACGGTGGCGGCGGCGCGCGCGGCGCTGGGACTGGAGGTGCGCGCGGCGGTGGGGTCGCTGGTGGAGCGGCTGGGGGACGTGCCGGACTCGCGTGCGGAGGCGGACCGGGTCCTGGACGCGGTGGAACGCTCTCCCGACCGGGGTCCGGGCTGGGACGTGGCGACCATCTCCGACGTGCGCTCGCGGGTGCTGGTCAGCGAGACGCTGGCACGGCTGCGCGAGGACCCGTCGCTGCGGGACCCGCGGGTGAGCCGGCTGATCGAGCACGACCGCGCGGGCGGCGCCGACCTGGTGCGCTCCCTGCTGGCCTACCTGGAGGCGTTCGGGGACGCGCGGGCGGCGGCGGAGCGGCTGCACATCCACCCGAACACGCTGCGGTACCGGGTGCGCCGGGCGGCGTCGGTGAGCGGGATCGACCTGGGGGACCCCGGGGAGCGCCTGTTCACGCAGTTGCAGCTGTTGATGGAGCAGCAGGGGCCGACGCGCTGAGGGACCGACGCGGAGGCCCCGTGGGAACACGGGGCGGCGTCCGGCCCGCGAAACACACGACGCCTGCTCGGTGAGCAGGCGTCGTCGGAGCTGGTTGCCGTGGGTACCCCCGGTCGGACTCGAACCGACACTTGTGACCCTTTTAGGGGGCCTGCCTCTTCCATTGGGCTACGAGGGCGTGGCCCATCATACCGGGCGGGTTGATTGCCCACTTTGACTTGGCTTGGCCGCATTGGGACAGGAAACGGCCGGCTCCCCTCGGGGAAGCCGGCCGTGTCGCGCGCCTGTCGCGTGGGCCGCGCCCGGTCAGCTGACCCGGCGGAGGCGGCCGTCCTCGATCTGCGGGTGGCTGGCCTCCTCGAAGGCCTGGCGGGGCTCGGCCATCTCCGGGAGCGCGGCGTAGTCGCGGCGCAGGAAGAGGGCGAGCGTCCAGTCCGAGAGCACGCGCATCTTGCGGTTGAAGGTCGGGACCGCGAACAGGTGGTAGGACCGGTGCGCGTACCAGGCCAGGCGGCCGTTGAGCTTGATCTTGCCGAACAGCTGGGCGGCGCCCTTGTGGACTCCGAGCCCGGCGACCGCGCCCAGGTTCTTGTGGCGGTAGGCCTTGGGCTCGGTGCCGCGCAGGGCGGCGATCACGTTGTCGGCCAGGACCGGGGCCTGGCGGACCGCGTTCTGGGCGTTGGGCGGGTAGTAGCCGCCGTTGCCGTCCGGCACCTGCGCGTTGTCGCCGCCCGCGAAGGCGTTCTCCACGCCGTTGACGGCCAGGTACTCGCTGGTGTCCAGGTGGCCCTTGGGGCCGAGCGGCAGGTCGCTGGCGGCCACGACCGGGCTGGGCTTGACGCCCGCGGTCCACACCAGCGTGCCCGAGTCGAACTCGGTGCCGTCGCTGAGCTTGATGTGCTGGTCGACCGCCGACTCCAGGAAGGTCTTGAGCCGGACGTCGATGCCGCGGCGGCGCAGCTGGTTGAGCGCCTTGCTGCCGACCTCGGGGCCGACCTCGGGGAGGATCTTGTCAGCCGCCTCGATGAGGTAGAACTGCACGTCCTCCAGGCCGATCGAGGGGTGGTGGCGCACGGCGTCGCGGACCATGTCCTCCAGCTCGGCGATGGCCTCGGCCCCGGCGAATCCGCCGCCGACGAAGACGAAGTTCAGCGCCTTGCGCCGGATGGCCTCGTCGTCGGTGGAGTCGGCGATGGAGAGCTGGTCCAGGACGTGGTTGCGCAGGAAGGCGGCCTCCTCGACCGTCTTGATCCCGATGCCCCACTCGGCCAGGCCGGGGATGGGCAGGGTGCGCGAGACCGCTCCGGCGGCCATGACGAGGTAGTCGTAGGCGAGGGTCTGGGCCTCGCCGACGTTGGGCTCGTAGCGGACCGTGCGGTCGGCGTGGTCGATGCGCACGACCCTGCCGCCCAGGACGCGGACCCGCTTGAAGACCTTGCGCAGCGGGACGACCACGTGTCGGGGCGAGATGCTGCCGGACGCGGTCTCGGGCAGGAAGGGCTGGTAGGTCATGTAGGAGTTGGGGTCGATGACGGTGATCCGCGCCTCGCCCGCCCCGAGCTTCTTCTCCAGCCGCCTCGCGGTGTACATCCCGAGGTAACCGCCGCCGACGATGAGGATGTGCGGGATCTCCGCGTCGTCCCCTCCGCCGTGTACCAGCCGGTAGTTCCTGCTCTCGGTCATCGCATTTCCGCCCTAACGGTTCTTCTGTGTGGCGCCCCTTCCCAGGGGCCGCGAGGTTGTCACGGTCTTCGGTCGCCCGCGCCGTGGTCGCGGCGGGGTGCCGCCCGGGTCGGAGCGGGGTGCTTCGTCCCTTCGCTTGTGCATTCTTTCACAAGCCCCCTCCGACAGAGAAGGTTCACACCGGCTCACCTTCCCACCACTTCCCGCTCCACCCTACCGACGTTTCCGCAGGTCAGAACGGTTGTGAAAGCATTCACAAGGCCCCTGGGGGGTGACACGTCTCACCCGTGGCGCCCTTGCGCGCACCGCGGAAGACGCCCGGTGGGGCGCCCTCCCGCGGGCGGCGTCACACGACCAGGCTCCAGGCCACACCGTCGAGGATGTCGTGCTCACTGGCCGTGAAGGAGTCGGCCCCCGTGCGGGCGAGCACCCGCGACAGCACGAGCGCGCCCGCGCCGATGACGTCCACCCGGCCCGGGTGCATGACGCCGATCATCGACCGCTCCCGCGAGGTGGCCTTGAGCAGCTCCCCGGTGATGCGGTCCAGGTCGGCGACGCCCACGCGGGTGTGGTGGATGCGCTCGGGGTCGTACTCGGGCAGGTCCAGGGCGATACCGGCGACCGTGGTCGCGGTACCCGCGACGCACACGACCGAGGCGGCCTCGCGCAGCGGGACCACCCGCTCGACCTCGTCCAGCGCGGCCTCGATGTCGGCGGTCGCCGCCGCGACCTCCTGCGCCGTGGGAGGGTCGCTGCGCAGGTGGCGCTCGGTCATGCGCACGCAGCCGATGTCCACCGACAGCGACGCGCGGACCAGCTCGCCGTCGTCCCCGGACAAGGCGCCGCCCAGGACGAACTCGGTGGAGCCGCCGCCGATGTCCACGACCAGGAAGGGCGGGGCCAGGTCCTCGCCCGGGCCCTCGGCCTCCAGCTCGGCGGTGGCGCCCACGAAGGACAGCTCGGCCTCGTCCAGGCCGGTGACCACCTCGGGCTCCACGCCGATGATGTCGCGCACGCCGTCGACGAAGACCTGGCGGTTGCTCGCGTCCCGGGTGGCGCTGGTGGCGACCATGCGCACCGCGTCCGGGCCCAGGGCGATGCCGTGCGCCTCGATGGCCTCGGCGTACCCGCGCAGCGCCTCGAAGGTGCGCTCCAGCGCCTGGGGCGCGAACGCCCCGGTCTCGTCCACGCCCTCACCCAGGCGCACGATCTCCATGCGCCGGTCGACGTCGACCACCTGCACCTCGTCCTCGCCCACGTGGACGACGTCGGCGATCAGCAGCCGGACGGAGTTGGTTCCGCAGTCGATGGCCGCGACACCGCTCATGATGCGTTCCCTTCGTCGCCCTCGGGGGCGTCCTCGTCGACACACACGCACGGGCCCCTGTCCCACCAGTGCGGCAGTTCCTCCAGCGCCTCGGCTCCGAAGGGGTTGGTCCCCGGCTCGGCCAGCTCGTGGGCGACCAGTGCGTGCAGGCACTTGACCCGGGTGGGCATGCCACCGGTGCTCTGCATGCCCTCGGGCAGCGGCTCGACGCCGTCCAGGCGCGCCTGCTCGGCCCGCTCGGCCAGGTAGGCCTCGTGCGCCCTGGTGTAGGCGGCCCGGAGTTCGGGCTCCTCCCCCAGGCGCTCCTGCATCCGGCGCATGCGGCCCTCGTTCTCCATCCGGCCGATGGCCGAGGCGGCGCGCGGGCACGTCAGGTAGTACAGGGTCGGGAAGGGCTCGCCGTTCTCCAGCCGGGGCGCGGTGCGCACCACGTCGGGCAGGCCGCAGGGGCAGCGGTGCGCGATCGCGCGTACACCGCGCGGCGGGCGGCCCAGTTGGAGTTCGACGGCGGCGGTGTCGCGCTCGGCGACCGGAGCGGGGCGCCCGGCGGCGTGCCCGGGCGCGGGCTGATCTGCGGAAGTCATGGCGCACCCAGCATAGGGCCGCACACGCACCCGAAGGCGCGGGCGTCCCTGTCGCCCCTCCCGCGCGGAGCCGTCGCCGGGCACGGAACACCCCCGCGTCCCGCGAGTAGGATGGCGGCGCACGGGCCTCAGGCGTCCGTGGCGCCGTCACACCGGTCGGCGCGCGGCGGTGGGGCCTGCCGTCAGCCGACCGCGACGTCCGCCAACGGTCCCTGCGCACCGGCGTTCCGGCTCCCGCGGCCG
>NZ_QPFC01001424.1:0-1274 GCF_003427465.1 Nocardiopsis sp. TNDT3
CCTCCGGCGGCGGTCACGGGACCCTCCCGCACCGCCGCCGCTTCTCATGGTGGGACGCCGCGAAGGCCCGTACCAGAGTGTCCTCGAACCTGTGGACAACCCCCGCCGACACGCGCGGGGCCCGCGTCGGAGCCCCCTACCCCGGCGGTCAGGGGACGAACGTGTCGGTGAGGAACTCCGCGATCGCCAGGGATGAGGTGGCCGCGGGCGAGGGCGCGTTGCGCACGCACACCACACGCCCGTGGGTGTCCACGTGGAAGTCGTCGAGCAGGGAGCCGTCCCGGGCCAGTGCCTGGGCGCGCACCCCGGACGGGGCCGGGCGCAGGTCGGCGGCGGCCAGTTCGGGCAGCAGCCGCCGGGCCTGGGCGGCGAACGCGGCCCGTGAGGCGGACACGAGGGCCTCCCGGGCGCCCACGGTCCAGTGGCGGCGGGCCAGGCGCCAGAACCCGGGCCAGGACAGGGTCCGCGCGAGTTCGCTGGTGCGCACGTCGCGTGCCCGGTAGCCCTCCAGCGCGGTGGCGAGGACGGCGTTGGGCCCGGCCATGACCTCGCCGTGGACGTGGCGGGTCAGGTGCACCCCGAGGAAGGGGTACCGCGGGTCGGGGACGGGGTAGAGCAGGCCGTTCACCAGGTGGCGGCGCTCGGGGACGAGTTCGTGGTACTGGCCGCGGAAGGGCACCACCCGGGGGTCCTCCGGGGCGCCCGCCATGCGGGCGAGGCGGTCGCTGTGCAGGCCGCCGCAGACCACCAGGCGGTCGAAGCGGTGGACGAGCCGCTCGCCCCGGGGATCGCCGGTGAGGACGCGGACGCCGTCGTGTTCCTGGCGCAGGTCCAGGACGGGTGTGTTGAGCAGGATCCGGCCGCCGGACCGGCGCACGTCGTCGGCGAACTGTTCGGCGACGGCGACGAAGTCGGTGACGGCGGTGGTCGGCGAGTGCAGGGCGGCGACGCCCGCCGCGTGGGGTTCGATCTCGCGCAGGCCCCCGGGGCCCAGCCGGGTGACGCCGGGGACGCCGTTCTCCCGCGCGCGGCGTTCGACGTCGTCCAGGCGCGCCTCGTCCTCGGCGTCGGCGGCCACGAGGACCTTGCCGACCTCGTGGTAGGGCAGCCCGTGCTCGGCGCAGTAGTCCCTGAGCAGGCCGACGCCGCGCCGGCACAGCGTGGCCTTGAGGGAGCCGGGCCTGTAGTAGAGCCCGGCGTGGACGACGCCGCTGTTGCGGCCCGTCTGGTGCGCGGCGACCCGGTCCTCCTTCTCCAGGACGGTGACGCGGGTG
>NZ_QPFC01001425.1:0-1686 GCF_003427465.1 Nocardiopsis sp. TNDT3
CGGCCTCCTCCTTCACGGACTCCTGCTCCGCGGCGGGCTCGGCGGCCTCAGCCTTCTCGGCCTCGACGGGCGCGGCGGCCGCGGCGGGCTCCTCGGTCTTCGGCGCGGCCTGCGGCTCGTCGGCGCTCTCCGCCCCGTGCGCCCCGGCCTCGGTGCTCTTCTCCGCGGACGGCTGGGCCTGGTCCGTGCCGCGCGCGGTCACGTCCTCGGGCTCCGCGGTCGCGGGGGCGGGGGACTGGGCGGTCCCGGCCGCCTCCTGGGCCGCGGGCTCGGGCGCGGCCGCCGTTTCCTTGCGCCCGAAGATGCCCTTGACCAGGGCGACCAGCTTCGTGGCGAGCGTCGGTTTCGACATAGGACGGGGGCTCCTGGTGGTCTCGGCGAGTGGGGTGAGCGGCGCGCGAACAGCCGACCGGCAGGGCCGAGGTGAGGGCGAACCGCCTGCAATGCGTGTGATGGTGAACCAGGATAGAGGAGGGTTGAACACCATGAGCAGGGGAGAAGTGAACGATTTCGCCACTTCGAGGCGCAACCGGATGCGCCCCGTTGCGATACCGTCACCTTGGCACCGGTCGCACGTCGAAGCGGCCTGTTCAGTGCCCTCTCCCACACCCGGGTCGCACGCCGCCCAAGCCACCTAGGATGTAACACATGACTGCGATGACGACTGCCACGAACCAACGCCGTGTGCTCCTCGCCAATCCCCGGGGCTACTGCGCCGGTGTCGACCGCGCTGTCATCACCGTCGAGAAGGCCCTGGAGCAGTACGGCGCGCCGATCTACGTGCGCAAGCAGATCGTGCACAACACCCACGTGGTGCGCACCCTGGAGGAGCGCGGCGCGATCTTCGTCGAGGAGACCGAGGAGGTGCCCGAGGGGGCCATCGTGGTCTTCTCCGCGCACGGCGTCTCCCCGGCCGTGCACGAGGAGGCGCACAGGCGCAGCCTCAAGACGATCGACGCCACCTGCCCGCTCGTCACCAAGGTCCACAAGGAGGCCAAGCGCTTCGCGGCCGAGGACCGGGACATCATCCTCATCGGCCACATCGGCCACGAGGAGGTCGAGGGCACCAGCGGTGAGGCCCCCGAGCACATCCAGATCGTCGAGAGCCCGGACGAGGTGCACAAGGTCCAGGTGCGCAACCCGGACAACGTGTCGTGGCTCTCCCAGACGACCCTTTCGGTGGACGAGACCACCCAGACGGTGGACGCCCTGCGCGAGCGGTTCCCGAACCTGCTCGACCCGCCCAGCGACGACATCTGCTACGCCACCTCCAACCGCCAGGACGCGGTCAAGGCGATGGCGCCCGAGTGCGAGCTGGTCATCGTGGTCGGATCCGACAACTCGTCCAACTCGGTCCGCCTGGTGGAGGTGGCCCTGGACGCGGGCGCCGACGCCGCCCACCTGATCGACAACGCCTCGCTGATGGACGACTCCTGGCTGGAGGGCGTGACCACGGTCGGCGTGACCAGCGGCGCCTCCGTGCCGGACATCCTGGTGCGCGAGCTGCTCGACAAGCTGGCCGGGCACGGCTACGGCACGGTCACCCCGGTGACCACCGCCGACGAGACGCTGACCTTCTCGCTGCCCAAGGAACTGCGCCGCGACCTGCGCGCCGAGTAGCGCACAGCCCCCCGCACCCCGGGAGCGCACACAGCCGGTACACGGGGCGCCCGGTCGGAGGAACCG
>NZ_QPFC01000201.1:0-8478 GCF_003427465.1 Nocardiopsis sp. TNDT3
GGAGGGTGTGGGATTTGAACCCACGAAGTCCCGTTGTGCCGAGGGGCACTGGCGACCTGTCGACAAACCGACGAAACGCCTTGTGACCTGCGCGGATGTTCCGAGGGATTCCCAGCGCTTCCGGCCCCTTCCCGGAGCCATGTGCGATGAATGTGCGATGCGGGGAAGTGCGTTCCTGCGGTCCTGGCTGCATGCACGGATGGCGGTGACGTTCTTAGCTTGGGAAGCCGAGAACACCTATGGCGGCTGACCTCGCGCCTCTCCTGCCCACGCTGATGTGGGCTGTCTGACCGTGATTCCCCATGGTTCCCCGGCGTTGCCTGCTCCGTGTGGCACGGAACCGGGACTACTGCTCGGTTCGCATGGAGGGTCGGAAGACGTCGGCGTGGAACATGGAGAGGTAGACCCATGGTGGCTTACCGTCTTCTCGTATTCGGGCGACGACGGCGCTCGTCTCGGTTCCGATGGCCGGGTAGTCCTCGGTTTCGGCCCGTGGGTGTGCGGAGTCGATGACAACCCCGTCCACTGAAGCGCCGATGTGTTCGTGACCGATGATCTGGACCAGGACTCCCCACGGCTCGTGGCTCGTGACCTTGATCCGCACGAGGTCTCCTGGGGCCAGGCCGGGCGTTCGACTGCTGGGGAAGCTGTCCGGCTCCGTGACCACTCGTGCTGTCCTTCCAATAGCCCGGTTCGGTGGGACCTGTCCGGCCCACTTGATGAACCAGCTATACACCCCGGCCACAGCGGAGGGTCACTACGGTTTCGGGCCGAGGTGCCCGGTAGCGCTGGTGCCGACCGCCCAAGACAGTCGTATTCCGCTACCGGGTGCCTCGGGATCTGAGCACGTCATCAATCGATTTCGTCCGAACGGCAACCGTTCGTCTGCGGGCCGCGTCATGATGCCAAGTAGTACGGCCGTTGGCCGCGCTCGGGACCGGGCGGCAGCCCGCAGCCCGAGCAGTGGCCGGAGGCCGCTGCGACGGCGCTCGCGCCGTCGCCTTGATCCCATACAGCTCAAATCGGCAAAGCCAACCATTTATCACGCGCTCGAAATGCCCTTTTGAAGCAGTGATTTTAAATTATTAAAATCGTCAGGAAGGAGATCTGGGTTCTCTCTTATTTCCTTAAGCATAAATTCCTGAAAGTGTCCAGTATGTTGAAATGGTGTGCACGCATTAAACTGTGCGAGCATTCTTTTTCCTTGGACTAGGTGCTTCCATCTGCGGGGCCAGTTACCTTCAATTTCAATTTCGGTCTCTCTGCGCACCACGTCGTGTAGTTCGGCGTAGGCTTTATATTTTTCTGCCTCGAACTTGAACCACTCTTTGGTGTCTTTGGGGGGTGATCCAATCTTGCGGCGACACCTTTCCTTGATCCTATTCTCTGTGAGTAGTTTTATCACATCCTCCTTTTCTTTTTCTGCGATAGCTAGTAGCTGACTCAATACTTCTTCGACCGTTGTTTCGTGGCTGGCGGCTGTGAGTACTCGGTGTAGAAGTTTTTCATCTAGAAAAGCATTTTCAATAGTTCTGCCTGTCCAGACAAAGATTCGATCGTCCTTGTCAGCTTCGTTGGTTGACTCGTCGTCAAGGTCTCTGTCTACCACGCAAACCCAAGGAAGAAGCTCTTCGCTTGCCGCTAGCGCTTTAGCTGTAGCTAAAGCCGACTTTTTGTTCCCTGCGGGGTAGATGAGTATTTTTGAAGTTTCAACAGGGAAAATCTTCTCTATAAAGTTCTTGTCGGTTTCCCCTTCGACGATGAGCATTTTTTCATGCTGGAGCCATGAGCTTTTGCTTACGCCTAGCTCAAAGAGGAGATTCGTCTTTGCTTTTTGGTCGATGATTTTTTCTGACTGATTGATTTTCTCTGAAGATGGAAGGCTGATGGATATCAGGGAGTCAGATGGGGCCGTGTTAATGATGTTAGGAGAGTGTGTGCTTAGCCAAATCTGTGAGCTTCCACTGATGCCTTGCGCCAGCTCTACTAGTGCAACTTGAAGCGACGGGTGCAGATGAATTTCTGGCTCATCTATTAGTAGGATACTTCCTTTTTTTGCTGTTCTCTGGCATAGGTACATTAAGCCAAGGACTTCTTGTTCTCCGCTTGAAAGCTTGCTGATGGAGTGCTCGTTTCCTTCTCCCGCATCTACTTTAATCGATATGCCATGGGTGCTGTCGATTGACGGTTTTAGGATGGACTTTCCTGTTGCAGCCTCGAAGGCGTTGGTTATTTTAGTATATTCGGATTCTTCTTGGAATCTACTCCCCTGTGAGAGGTCCAGGTAGTCGAGAGTGGCAAGGTAACCTGGGATATCGTGAATGGAAAAAGATCCATAGTTTTCGCTCAGAGAATCTACGGCTTGCTTTCTTAGAAGTGTGGCAGATTTCTCGGATAGGTGTTCAACGCTAAGGCTATCTACTTCACTGCGATGGATTACCCGCTCTCCAGGGATGAACGAAATATTTGCAAATGGATTTTCTCTCGCGAAATCCTCTTTTCTGAGGGTTTCAGCCCAAAAGTCCTCGTGGGGCCTCCATGCGTTCCCTCTTTTTGGAATCCTCAGCCACATTCTAATGATTTGAGGGGAGTGCTCGTCCTCCTCCTGCCCCTCTGGGTATTCGCTCTTTTCGTAACAGTATGCACCTACTTTTCGTGCGTAATAGTTCAATTCCTTTCTTTCTTGCATGTTGAGTGATATCAACATTCGCAACCTTGCTTCATCGCCCCATGGTCCAACTAGCCTGCTCATGTCTGTATGGAATTCTCCGCCCCACAGTAGTGAAATTGCTAGAAGGCAGGTAGTTTTTCCGCAGCCATTTTTTCCGGATAGCGCGACCAATGGAAGGTCTTCCAGGGATTTTATGCTCAGGAACTTTACTCCCTGGAAGTTTTCTATTTCAAGGTAAGCTATTTTCATTTAATTTCCTGGGTTTGGCTTGCTTCTATTTTCTTTGCTCAAGATTACAATCTTGAGATTGTCTACTGCTTTGGGAAATTTTCCCGTCGTGATTGCGGACATTAGGGTTGTTCGGGTCTAAAGCATCTAGGAGGCGGATTGCGTAGACCTCGCTCATGTGCTCGTTGATCTCGTCAGGCGTTAGCCATTTGACGACGGTTGCCTCAATCGTGGGGTGCTCCTTGCCGCCGGACGGTTTGCAGCGGAAGACCAAGGCCACAACTCCACGGGTCATGTTCTTGTAGACGCCCGTGAGCTGTTCCACCTCGACATGGACACCGGTCTCCTCCAAGACCTCGCGGACAACACCTTCCTGCGGGGTCTCGTCCAACTCCAGCACGCCGCCCGGTGGCTCCCAGTTGCCGTTGTCCCTGCGCTTGATCACCAGCATCCGCCCGTCCTCGCGGATGACGGCTCCCGCCACGGACACGGAGTGGAGCGGGGTTGATGAGCGTCCGTCGCCATCACGGTTCATGCGTTGCAGACCTGAGTTTCAGTTCTATTGCTCTAGAGAGAGTTCTCCGCCTGGTCTAGAGCAAGCCGCCATGGGAAGGTATCGAACGCGCTCGTTCCGCTTCCGGCTTCGTGAGGGACGAACGCATTTTGTCCGATCAACACGGACACCTCTTCGGCCCGGAGCTTCCTGACGCTCTCTCGGAACGGGGCTCTGCTGGCGTAGGCGGAGTTCACGAACGGGAGGATGACGGTTGGCACTCCGAGGCCGATGGCCTCGTTCACCACATCCAGGGCGTAGTTGTCGGCGATCCCGTTGGCCAGCTTGTTGATCGTGTTGAAGGTGGCCGGGGCGATGATGATGGTGTCCGCCTTGGGAGAGCGTGGGTTTCCCGGAGCGCGGTGCTGGCTCCGCACCGGCCTGCCGGTCTGCTTCTCCAGCGCCTCGACGTCGATGAAGCTCACCGCTGATGGTGTGGCCATGACCTGAACGGTCCAACCCTGTTCCTGGGCCAGATCGACCAGCGTGCCGACATCCGAAGCCGGACCTGCCGCGCACACCACCACGTAGAGAGTCTTCCGCTCACTCACTGAGTCAGGCACCGACCCTTTCCGCTAGTTCGCTGACGTTGTCGTACAGGTGACCACTCGCCCGGGTACGGATGTCGTTGATCAACTGGTGCACCACCGGACGGGCGGTCAGCTCCTCGCTCGCCATCTCCTCGGCGTTGCGCAAGGCATGGTAGGCGTGCTCGGTCTTTCCCCACTGCTGGTACGCCCGGGCCGCGTCGATGAACAGCGTCACCCGGCGTTCCATCACGTCGATGTTGTCCAACCGCACCTGGCGCGCGTAGTCGATCGCGCTGCCCGCGTCGCCCAACTCGACGGCCGCGCTCACCCGGTGCAGCAGGACGTTGGTCGGCCCGAAGGCGGTCCACTGGTAGTTGAAATCCCCGCCGAGCCGTTCACCCGCGTCGCTGGCCTCGTCGAGCAGGCTGAGCGCCTGGCCCCGGTTTTCGCGCTTGGCCGCAGAGACCGCGCCGCTCAGCAGAAGCGACCCGTACACCGACAGGGATTCCGGCGTGGCCTCGTCCGTGGCGCTGTCCACCCGTTCGGCGGTGCTCGTCGCCAGTTCCGTCGCCGCCTTGTAGTGGCGCTCACGCATCAGTGCCCGGGTGAACGCCCTGGCGCTCGCACCCACGACCGCGGGGTTCTCGCTCGCCTCGGCCGCGCGCATGCTTCGGTCGGCCGCGAGGTAGGACAGACCGCGCTCCTCGCACTTGAGCAGGAGGCTCGCCGCCACGTGGTACGCCTCCGCGCGAAGCGCGTGCACCCGGGAGAGGTCGTCGTCTTCGACACCGGACACCGCGTCATCCAGGCCGCGCAGCAGTTCGGGTAGCCGTTTGGCCACCGCCGTGTAATGGCACGCCTGGTATCCGGCCTTGGCCGCGTGCGTCCGCTTGGCAAGCTCGCCGAGACCCGTCGCCGCTCGCACAGCCGACCGACGACCTCCCGCGTACCTGGTGAGTGCTGCGGCGATCTCGTCCATGTCCAGCACTGAACCTGTGGTGGCCTGGAACAGGGCGGTTCCGGCCAGTCCGACGAATGCGCGACGTCGCACCTTCTCATCCTCCCCCGGGCCCGGGCTCCTGGGTGCGGGTCGCCTCGGTGGTGCCGAGGACTCCGCGCTGTCGGATCCAGTGAACGTGCCGGGGTTCTTCGGTGCAAGGCCGAACAGCATCCGCGCGCGGTCGGGCATCCCGAAGCCGTCGGCGATCCGTTCGTACACCTCGAAGGCCGTGACAGTCTTGCGGCCGTTCAGTACCTCGCTCACCCGCCCCTGTGAGAGGCCGGTCGCCGCCGAGATCGCCATCTGGCTCGCACCGCCGTACTGGCGCCCGAACCGGAAAAGTGCCTGGACATCGCGCCTTCTCAGGAACTCCGCCGTGTGCTCGCGTTCCCATGCCCATGACGGGATGTTGATCCGGCTCGTCGGGTGTCCCGGCATCGTGACTCCTCGGCGGTGCGAGTGCAGGGGGGACGGCCAGTATCCCCCCTTGTCATCCCGAGGAGGAATGGGTTTCGGGAAACCGAATCGGGATTGTTGGCCTCATGGACAGCAGCAGCGCAACCACGTGCAGGTCATGTCGCGGACGGGGCTGGAAGTCCGTCCGCCCTCGGCGCTTGGTCGTCGTTCGGGTCCCCTCCGATACGGAGCCGACCAGGCGTACCGCGATGTGCCCCTTCTGCAAGGGGACGGGACAGGTCTCCACCATGGCGTCTCCATCCCACGGCAGTGGTCTCGCCTGCTGACCCATGACAAGACAGACCCCCGCGACGCGGTGGAAGGCGTCCGGGGGCGCGGCCAACCTGAGGAAAGCAGGCTGACGTGAGCGACCTTATCGCCCTGATTCGGGCTTGGGTGACTCTGATTCGACCGAAACGACACGGCAGGCACCACCGCACCGGCCCCCGGGCCTACTACCTGCCCGCACCCGCGCGGGCGGAGCTGTGGCCCGCACCGGACCCCATCGTGATGGACACGGGCGACCCCCGCGCCTACTCCCTCCAACGCGGCCCCTACGCCCACCTGGAGCACCGGCGTCGCGCGCAGCGGGCCGAACGGGACCGGCGGGGGATCGACCTGCTGGTGCAGATCGCGCGTTCGACTCCCGCCCTCGACGACATGGCCGAGTTGCGTGACCTGGTGCGCACGGCCATCGCGGTCGGGGCGGTGCGGCGATGACCACCGAACCCTCCACTCCGATCGCCGACCGGGAGACCCTGACCGCGTGGGCTAGGGAACAGGGCGTGCGGGTGCGGATCTCCTCCGAGGACTGGGACTCCATCACCTACGAAGCCCTCTCCACCGGCCCGGACGGAACCCCTCTGGTGGAGCGGTACCGGTGCGTGCTGCCCGCGTCCCTGGCGCTGCGACGTCTGCGGCTGAGCTACGTCGTCGGGCTCTGCCACGACGCGGGCGGGGCGGCGTGCAACCATGTCCGCCGGGTCGTGCCTCCTGTGCTCTCGGCCTCCGAGTCGGCCGCCCGGCATGACGTGGCGCTGGTCGCTGCCGCGCTGGTGGAGTCCGAGCGCCGGGAGGTGTGCGGAGCGACGGTGGACAACCTGACCGTGTACACCGTGCGGCGCGCCCAGGACTGGCAACCCTTCTGAGGGGCCTTCCTCCGGCGCTTCTGTGACCCCGCGTGCCCTGATGTCTCTTCGAGACCACGGGGCCCAGGGCACGCGGGTCCCTTCTTCGCGGCGACGTGCACGCCTGGGGTGTGCTTCCCGCCGTGTCCTCTGACCAGTGGTGGGGGTTCATATGTGCCCCCACCTGCTGACAGAGACGACCGAGAACAGTAAGCTACTCGACCATACGAGTACTAGAGTCACCAGGTGGACATCATGTCGAGTCTGGAGTTCGCTCCGCCCAAGTACGTACAGATCGTGCGGGCGATCCAAGAGCGCATCGAGGACGGTACCTATCCGGTGGGGGAGATGCTTCCCTCCGAGTCGCGGATGGTGCGCGAGTTCGGGGCCGGGCGCTCCACGGTCGTGCGGGCCCTACAGATCCTGAGCATGCAGGGGTGGATCGACCGCGAGCACGGACGCGGGTCCTTCGTGCGCGGCGTCCCGCAACAGGGCTCCGAACGCTCCCACGCGGGGGCCAGTGCCTTCGACGCCTCCGAGGAGGCCAAGCGCAACCGCATCCTGACCGCCGGACGCGCCCCGGCCTCCGCCGCCGTGGCCGAGGCGATCGGTGTGCCCGAGGGCTCCCCGGCGATCATGCGTCAACGCCTGGTCCTGGACGAGGGCGAACCGAGTGAGCTGGTCACCCTGTGGTTCCCCCTGGACGTGGCCGAGGGAACCGACCTGGGCGAGACGCAGCCGATCAGCATTGGCGCACGCGAACACGTGCAGATGGTCAAGCAGCTCCGGCCCTCCAAGGTCGTCGAACGGCTCTGCGCACGCCTGGCCACCGGCGTTGAACGCGAACCCCTGGGGCTGGACGAGGGCACTCCGGTCCTGGGCATCACCGCGCGGATACTCGATGCCTCCGGGGACGTGATCGCCGTCGCTGAGGTGGTGCTCCCCGGTGACCTGCACGAACTGGAGGACTCCTACCCGGCCGTGTAGACGCGACTCCAAGACCGGCCACATATCCACTTGTACGGACGAGTGTGGCCGGTTATTCTTAGGCTCCACTCGACCGGTCAAGTAGTTGAGTGAACATCACAAGGAAGGTTGTTCAGATGGCTATTCAGGGTGCGTTGCCGGTGGCGTTCGGGACGGTGTTCCCGCACGGTGCGTTCGCGTTGGGGGTGGAGGCGATCACCGACTTCGAGACCAAGCGGCCCCAGCTCGACAAGGACAGCGGGCTTCCGCTGTGGGCGGTGGACGTGATCGACGCCGACCCCGAGGCGCGCGGCAAGGCCAAGTCGGTCAAGGTCAAGGTCGCCGCCGAGGTCTGCCCGACCCTCCCGGACGAGGTCCCGGGGCTGCCGTTCCGGCCGATCGAGTTCGAGGTGATGGCGGTCATGCCCTACGTGGACGACTCCGGCCGCCGCCCCCGGGTGGCGTACTCGCTGCGCGCCCGTGGCGTGAAGGCTCCCGGTGGCGTGGCCGGTGGTCGCCGCGCTCCGGCTGCGAAGGACGCCGCCTGACCCTCGACATGTAAGCGGGGCGGCCTGGTGCTCCAACACCTCGGCCGCCCCTGAATCCCTCCTGCGACTGCGAAATCTCAGAAGAGGTGTCTTCAGTATGTCCGATTACCCCCGCGACCTGTCCGGGTTGAGCGGCCCGGAACTGGTCCGTCTGCTGCTGGACGCGACCAACCCCCCGCCCACCACCGACATCGAGCGCGTGGAGTTCTTCGACTTCAAGGCCCGGGTGTTCGCCACGATCGCGGACCGGGATGAGAACCCCGCCGCCGCGACCTTCGCCGCCCGTGCTCGCTCCGACCGTGACCGGCTCCTGGCCCAGATCGAGAAGCAGAAGCGGGGTGGCCAGCGATGATGCGCCAACCCAAGGTGGGGGCCGCTCAGTCCTCCCCGACCCTTCCC
>NZ_QPFC01000202.1:0-1228 GCF_003427465.1 Nocardiopsis sp. TNDT3
GCACTGCCGCCCTCCCCGCCGTCCCCGGCCCCTTGCAAGTAGCCGTCTCGCACCCGTTCAGGATTCCGCCACATGCCGTCAAACAACATCGACACCCAGCTCAACAACATCTTCGACGAGGACAACACCCCGCACGAATTCGACGTGGTGCTGCGTGGGTATGACCGCACCCAGGTGGATGACTACGCGGCCAGCCTGCGCAACGAGCTCAAGCAGTACTCCAAGCAGGTCGAGAAGTTCAAGGCCGAGCTCAACGCCAAGAACCGCCAGCTCCAGGAGCGCGAGCGCCCCTCCTACTCCGGTCTGGGCTCGCGTATCGAGGAGCTGCTGCGCCTGGCCGAGGAGCAGGCCAACGAGCTGGTCCAGAGCGCGCAGATCGACGCCAACGACATCCGCTCGGCCGCCAAGATCGAGGCCGCCGACATGCGCGCGGCCGCCGAGTCCGAGGCCACCGAGGTGCGCGCCCTCGCCCAGCGCGAGGCCGACGAGACCCGTCAGACCGCCGAGTCCGAGGCGGAGGAGATCTCCACCACCGCCCGCCGCGAGGCCGACGAGCTCACCTCCACCACCGAGCGCGAGGTGCAGAAGAAGCGCTCCGCGGTCGACCACGAGATCGCCGAGAAGCGGGCGACCTTCGAGGGCGAGATCGCCAAGCTGCGCACCACCACCGAGCGCGAGTGCGCCCAGGCCCGCGCCGCGGCCAAGCGCGAGCGCGACGAGACCATCCAGTCGGCCAAGAGCCAGGCCGAGGAGCTGCGCAAGAACGCCGAGCGCGCCTACGCCGAGTCCGAGGCCCGGCGCACCGAGGCCGAGGACCAGTTCGAGCTCCAGCTGGCCGACCGCCGCGCCGAGGCCGAGCGCCAGGACGCCGAGCGCCTCGCCGCCGCCCAGGCCGCCACGCAGAAGATGGTCAACGAGGCCGAGGAGCGGGCCGCCAGCGCCGAGCAGCGCGCCACCAAGGCGAGCCAGCAGGCCGAGCAGACCCGCCGCGACGCCGAGAACCACGCCAAGCAGCTGGTCGGCAACGCCAAGAAGAACGCCGCCCAGATCGAGGCCGAGGCCAAGTCCAAGGCCGAGCACCAGCTCGGGGACGCCAAGTCCGAGGCCAACCGGATCATGACGGCCGCCAAGAAGGAGGTCGACGAGCTCAACCGCCAGCGCGACAGCATCCAGTCGCACCTCCAGCAGCTGCGCCAGCTGCTCGGCGGTGGCGGCCCGGCCGCCCCGG
>NZ_QPFC01001426.1:0-2126 GCF_003427465.1 Nocardiopsis sp. TNDT3
AGTACGCCGACCTGGGCCGCCAGGAGGGCGGCGTGACCGTGCTCGTCACGCACCGCTTCACGACCGCCCGGGCGGCCGACCTCATCGTGGTGATGGACGGCGGCCGGGTCGTGGAGACCGGCACCCACGACACGCTGAGCCGGGCCGACGGGCTCTACGCCGAACTGTTCCGCCTCCAGGCCCGGTACTTCGTCTGACCGGCCGCGCCGGACCCGGACTGACGTGCTCCCCCTCCTGGAAGAGAGGGGTACCGACCGTCCACGACGGGACGGCCCCGCCCGGGCGGGGCCGTCCCGCGACAGCGGTTCCCCGCCGGTGACAGGGAGCCCTCGTCTCCACATGAGCGACGGGCTGTCACCTCATCCCGAGGTCAGTGTCGGAACCCGGCGATACGGGTGGTGCGAGCGCCGTGTGCCCGGGGACGACGGGGCGCCGAACTGTCGGAGGCCCGGGCCATAATCCCGGCGTCCGCCCACCACCGTGGGGGCGAGGCGAGAACCCGTCCCGAGGAGAGCCCGATGACGTCACCGACACCCCGCCCGTGCCACGGAACCCGCCGCCGGTGAGCGGCCGCGCGGACCTGTGGCCGCTGATCCACCGGGAGCGGGCGGCGCTGGCCGACGACTTGTCGGAGCTGACCGAGGAACAGTGGGCGACGCCGTCGCTGTGCGCGGGTCTGACCGTGCGCGAGGTGCTCGCGCACCTGACGTCGTCGGCGAGCCTCAACGGGCTGCGATGGCTGGCCGGGGTCATCCGCTGCCGGTTCGACTTCGACGCCCAGGTCGCGATGCGCCTGGCGGAGCAGATGGGGACCTCCGGCGTCGACACCCTCGCGCGCTTCCGGGGGATCGTGGAGAGCACGACCTCACCGCCCCTGCCCAAGCCCGCCATCCTGGGGGAGGTGATCGTGCACGGCGAGGACATCAGGCGGCCCCTGGGCATCGTCAGCGCCCGTCCGATCGCCGCGCTGACCCTCGTGGCGGACTACTACCGGGGCTCGGACCAGGTCGTCGTCGCCAGGAGCCGGATCCGGGGGTTGAATCTCCAGGCCACCGACGGTCCGTTCGCCTCCGGCGCCGGGCCGCTCGTCCGCGGGAGCACGCTCGCCCTGATCATGGCGATGACCGGCCGCTCCGCGCACTTGGACGAGCTCACCGGCGACGGTGTGGAGATCCTGCGCGAACGCGCGGAGGGCTGACCCGCCACAGCGGGGGGAGCGGGGGACCGCGGCCGCACCGACCGGGCGTTCGAGGTCCCCTCCAGGCGGACCGGACCGGCCATGAGGCGCGGGGGCCTCGGCGTCCGTTCCGCGAAGGCCATCGCAGTGCGGGTCGCGCCGCGACACGGCGTGTCCCGACTCGACATGCAAGCGTTCACTTGCCTATCATGGTGGCCGTGGCAGACGACCTCTTCAAAGCCCTGGCCGACCCGACCCGTCGCACCATCCTCGACGAGCTCACGGAGAAGTCCGGCCAGACACTGTTCGAGATCTGCTCGCGGTTGGCCATGAAGCACCAGCTCGGCATCTCGCGCCAGGCGGTCTCCCAGCACCTCGCCGTGCTGGAGGCCGCCGGGCTCGTCGAGACCAGGCGCGAGGGCCGCTACAAGTTCCACGACCTCAACACGGCCCCGCTGCGGCGGATCGCCGAGCGATGGCTTGCGCCAGACACATCCGGACCGGAGGAGAGCAACCCGTGAAGATCCACCTGACCAGCATCTTCGTCAACGACCAGGCCAAGGCCGAGCACTTCTACACCGAGATCCTCGGCTTCGTGAAGAAGCACGACGTCCCGGTGGGGGAGAAGGACCGGTGGCTGACCGTCGTCTCGCCCGACGAGCCCGAGGGCACCGAACTGCTCCTGGAGCCCGCCGGCCACCCGGCCGTCGGCGCCTACCGCGACGCCCTGGTCAAGGACGGCATCCCGCTCGCCCAGTTCGCCGTCGCCGACGTGCGGGCGGAGTACCAGCGCCTGAGCGGCCTCGGCGTCCGCTTCACGCAGGAACCCCTGGAGATGGGCCCGGTCACCACCGCCGTCTTCGACGACACCTGCGGCAACCTGATCCAGATCGCGACCGAGCCCCGGTAGGCGGTCGCCCGAACCCGGACGCGGGGCCCGGCCGCACCC
>NZ_QPFC01000203.1:0-8293 GCF_003427465.1 Nocardiopsis sp. TNDT3
GCCGAAGCCCTTTTCGCCGTTGAACCACTTGACCTTGCCGGTCGCCATGGGTGTTCCTCTCGTTCGGGAGTATGAAGAAAACCGCGGTCTGACGATTTTCCCGTCACTGCGGCAATAACCCGAAAAAGATGTACATCCAACGGGAATCACGACTGCAACTTCACTGAATCTAGCACACCTTCTCTCCCGTGCCACAGAAATACCGTGTGTCACATGGCACGGAGAAACGTGGTAACGATCCGCCCGGAGAACGCGTTGGCCCCGGCTTCCCGCGACCGCCGACGGCCGCCCGCGCGTCCCGCCGCCTCAGCGGCGCGGGGACAGCACGGCGGGCAGCCCGAAGTGCCGGAAGAGCGAGGTGTCGAAGAACATCACCGCGTGGGCGACCGCGTCTCCCCCGGGTGCCAGCTCCAGCACCTGGATCCCGAACGCCCGGTGGACGCCGTCGCCGCCCCGCATGTACAGCGCGAAGGCGGGCTGCCCGTTGGCCCCGGTCGGCACCAGCGCCATGTCGCCCGGCCCGCTGGCCGGGCAGTGGGCGGCGATGAGGCGGCCGATGTGCCCGGCGCCGCGCACCCACGTGGCGAAGGGCGGCATCTCGAACACGGCGTCGGCGGTGAACACCTCGGTGATCGCCGAGATGTCGTAGGACTCGAACGCGTCGACGTACCGGTCCAGGACCTCGCGCTGCTCCGGCCGGGGCTCGGCCACCTCCTCCTCGGCGGGGGTGACCCGGGCCAGCTGGGCGCGGGCCCGCTGGAGCAGGCTGTTGACCGCGGGGACGGAGACGCCGAGGGTGTCGGCGACCTCGGCCGCGCTGTAGCGCAGCACGTCGCGCAGGATCAGCACCGCCCGCTGCCTGGGTCGCAGGTGCTGGAGCGCGGCGACCAGGGCCAGGCGCACGCTCTCCCGCGCGGCCACGACCGTGCCGGGGTCGTCCGCGCCGACCAGGGCGTCGGGCACCGGCTCCAGCCAGGGCAGCTCCGGGCGGTCGGCCAGTTCGCCCTCGGGCTCGGCGGCGGGCCCGCCGAGCCCGGTGGGCAGGGGCCGCCGTCGGCGCCTGTCCAGGGCGGTCAGACAGGCCGTGGTGGCGATCCGGTGGAGCCAGGTGCGCAGGCTGGAGCGGCCCTCGAACCGGTCGTAGGCCTTCCAGGCGCGCAGGTAGGTCTCCTGCACCAGGTCCTCGGCGTCGTGCACCGACCCCAGCATGCGGTAGCAGTGCGCGAACAGCTCCCGCCGGTAGGGATCGGCGGCACTCATGAAGTCCTGGTCGGACGCGTGTTCCACCACGACCGTCACGTTACGCCTCCTGTATGACAGAACACACGTTCCCGAACGGGTCGGCGAACCACGCCACCGTCGGGACGCCCCGCGAGATCCCCTTGCCGTCCTGGTCGAAGCCCTCGTAGCGGAGCGTTCCGACGCCGCGGCGGGCGAGCTCGTCCACGACGGCGTCGATGTCGTCCACGGGGAGGTTGAGCACGGTGAAGCCCGCGGGCTCGTGGTCGGGCTTGGGGTAGACGAGGACCGCCCGCCCCTCCCCCAGGTCGATGCTGAGCAGGCCGTGCTCCTCCATGCCCTCCACGGGCCCGACCGTGAGCCCGAGGGTGGTTCCGTAGAACTCCCTGGCCCGGTCGGGGTCGCGGACGGCGAAGGAGCCGAAGGCCCTGGTGGTGTCGAACACGGTCCTCTCCTAACTCTCGCGCGCCATGGCGGCGCGGTGCTCGTCGCTGAGCTGGATGATCTGGACGTGGTTGCCGTCGGGGTCGACGGCGGTGCCGAACAGGCTGCCGTCGCGGTCCTCCAGGGGCGCCAGCCACCCGGTGCCCCGGGCGTCCACGCGGGCGGCGACGGCGCGGGCGTCGTCCACGTCGACGTTGAGGATCATGCGGGTCGGGTCCCCCGCCCTGGGCGCGACGTCGTCCCGGCGGTCGATGAGCAGGTGGAAGGTGCCCAGGCGCAGGACGCGGTAGCCGTCCATGTCGATGTCGTCCTGGGGGGAGAGGACGTCGGCGTACCAGTCGTGCAGGCGGTCGGGGTCGGTGGTGGCGAGCAGCATGCCGTCGAGGTTGGGGCGTTCCATGATGTCCTCCGGGTGGTGTCCGGGTCCGCGTCATCGGGTGCGGGCCGCAGTGCCGGTCGGCACCGCCGGTCCCGGGCCCGCCGGGTCCGGGACCCCTGCCGGGGGCCTTCGGTCCCGGGCGGGTCCAGATCCGGTGCTCGGTGCCGCTCACCCGTACTGACTCGCCGGGGTGCGCGGACTCATCGGCCCGCGGCGGTTCTGCCGCCACCGTTTTTCGGGCGGGGCCCACCGCCACCGGTTCCCCTCCCGTCAGCCGCCCGCCGGTCCGGGCGCCGGGGCGCTCGCGGCCCCGGCCTCGGGCGTGTCCGCGGCGCTCTCCCCCTCGGCGTCCACCGGTGCCTCCGCCGGTTCGCGCTCCGGCGGTGTCCCCGACGGCGCGGGGCGCAGCAGGACCACGGCGGCCACTCCGAACACGGCCATGGCCAGGCAGCCGATCACCCCGACCAGGTTGATGCCGGAGGTGAAGGCCTCGCGCGCCGGACCGAGCAGGCTCTCGGCCAGGCCCGCGGGCAGCTCCGCGGCCACGGCCACGGCGGCGGGCAGGGTCTGGCCCGCCTCCTCGGGCAGGCCCTCGGGAACGCTGGCCTCGGCGCGGTAGACCGCCGAGGCCAGGCTGCCCAGCAGGGCCACGCCCATGGCGACGCCGAACTCCCCGCTGGTCTCGGACATCGACGCGGCGGCCCCGGCCCTCTCCCTGGGCGCGGAGCCCACCACGATGTCGGTGACCAGGGCGGCGCCGGGCCCCAGCCCCACCGAGGCCAGCAGCAGCCCGGCGACCACGAGCGCTGTTCCGCCCTCGACGGGGACCAGGAACAGCAGGGCGAACCCCGACGCGGTCACCAGCATGCCGCCGCCGATGACGTTGGCCCGGCCCACGCGCGCGGCCAGCGGCCCTCCGGCCATGGTGGCGGCGATCATCGCCAGCGCCGGGGGCACCTGCCACATCCCCGCGACCAGCGAGGAGTGCCCGGCGACCATCTGGAGGTACTGGCTGATCAGCAGGAACGTGCCGCCCATGGTGACCGCGCCCGCCATCATCACGCCCAGCGCGACCCCGAAGGAGGGCTGGCGGAACAGGGCGAGGTCCAGCAGCGGGTCGGGCAGGCGCAGTTGGCGGCGGGCGAACACCGCGCCCATGACCAGCCCGAAGGCGAGGGAGGCGAGCGGTCCGAGGAGCGGCCCGCCCTCGGCGACGGCCTTGAGGCCGTAGACGACCGGCAGGATGGCGGCCAGGGACAGGGCGACGCTGACCGGGTCCAGCCGACCGGGTTCGGGCGCGCGGTGCTCGGGGAGCAGCAGGGGCGCGCACACCAGGAGCAGCAGCATGACGGGGACGCCGAGCAGGAACACCGACCCCCACCAGAACCACTCCAGGAGGAGTCCGCCCACGACCGGTCCGATGGCGGTGCCGCCCATGAAACAGCTCGTCCACACCGAGATGGCCACCGCGCGCTGGCGCGGGTCGGTGAACATGTTGCTGATCAGGGCCAGGGTGGAGGGCATGAGGGTGGCTCCGGCCACGCCCATGAGAGCGCGGGTGGCGATGAGCGCGGCGGAGCTGGGCGCGAAGGCCGCGGCCACGGAGGCCAGGCCGAAGACGGCGGCGCCGATCATGAGCAGGCGCCTGTGGCCGATGCGGTCGCCGAGGGTGCCCATGGTGATGAGGAACCCGGCGATCATGAAGCCGTAGACGTCCATGATCCACAGCAGCTGGCTGCCGGAGGGCCGCAGGTCGGCGGCCAGGTGGGGCAGCGCCAGGTAGAGCACGCTCATGTCCAGTGAGAGCAGCAGGGTGGGCAGGGCCAGCACCCCGAGCCCGAGCCACTCGCGCCCTCCCGCGCGTGCGGGGGTCGGCTTCGCGCCGTTCATCGTGGTCGTCCTCGTCCGTCGGATCCGCACGGTGCGGTTCGTTCGTGTGTACGGACTCCGAAGGCTGAGAGAACTCATCGGCCTGGACCGGAGACGTTCCGGGTAGCGCCGTGTCAGTGCCTCAGCGGCTCAGCCGCCGGAAGCGCCGCAGCGCCAGCGGCACGAAGACCATCATCAGCACCAGCGGCCACACCACTGCCATGAGCAGCGCGTTCTGCGCGATCCAGGAGTCGTTGGCCGCCACCGGGTTGCCGAACAGGTCGCGGGCCGCGATCACCGTCGCCGACAACGGGTTCCACTCGGCCACCGGCACCAGCCAGTCCGGCATGGTGTCGGTGGGCACGAAGGTGTCCGCGACCATGGCCAGCGGGAAGACCAGCGAGAAGAACTTCATCGCCGCCTCCGGACTGCGCACCACCAGCCCCAGGTAGATGCCGATCCAGGTGAAGGCCAGGCGCAGCAGCAACAGCAGCCCCAGGGCCGCCAGCGCGGAGAGCGGGCCCTCGTGCCACCGCCAGCCGACCAGCAGCCCCATTCCGGCCAGCACGGCCAGGTCCACCACCGCGGAGAGCACGTCGGCCAGGCTGCGCCCGGCCAGGAGGGAGGCGGGGGCCATCGGCAGCGTGCGGAACCGGTCGACCACGCCGCGCCCGGCGTCGGTGACCACCGCGATCGTGGTGTTGCCGATCCCGAAGGCCATGGTCAGCGCGAACAGCCCCGGCATCAGGAACTCGCGGTACTCCTCGCCGGGCGCGTCCATGACCGCGCCCATGGCCTCGCCGAAGACGAAGCCGAACAGCAGCACGGCCAGGACGGGGACCATCAGCGTGCCGACGAGTTCGTCGGGCTTGTACACCAGGTGCAGCAGGTAGCGGCGCGCCACCACCCAGGTGTCGGCCACCGCCCAGCGCGTCCGCGCCAGGGGTCCGGGCTCCTCCGGAACCGGACGTTCCACCTCGGTCACGGACGCCATGACGCCTCCCTCCTCCGGGGCCGGCGGCCCCGCCTCGGTCACGGACATCATGAACCCTCCCCGCGCGTGCCCTGACGGCCCGTCAGCCCCAGGAAGACGTCGTCCAGGGTCGGGCGGCGCAGGGCGATGTCCTCCACGTCCAAACCGGCCTCGTCCAGGGCGCGCACCACCTTGGCCAGTCCCGCGCCCCGGCCGTCGAAGGGCACCGACACCCGCAGGGCGTCGGCGTCCACCTCGGGCAGGGCCCCGGCCACGCGGCCCAGGACCTCCCCGACGGGCGAGAGCGCGTCCGCGTCGGCGACCACGGCCTCCACCCGGCCGCCCCCGACCCGGGACTTGAGCTCCTCGGGGGTGCCCTCGGCGATGATCCTTCCGGAGTCGACCACCGAGATCCGGTCGGCCAGGCGGTCGGCCTCCTCCAGGTACTGGGTGGTCAGCAGCACGGTCGTGCCGCCCTCGGCGAGGTCGCGCACGGCCCGCCAGACCTCGGCGCGGCTGCGCGGGTCCAGGCCCGTGGTGGGCTCGTCCAGGAACAGCACGGCGGGGTCGGGGATCAGGCTCGCGGCCAGGTCCAGGCGGCGGCGCATGCCGCCGGAGTACTCGCGCACCGGGCGGCGGGCGGCGTCGGTGAGGCCGAACCGCTCCAGGAGTTCGGCGGCCCGGGCCCGCGCCGCCCGCGCGCGCAGGTGGTGCAGGCGGGCGAACATCTCCAGGTTGCGCCGCCCGTCGAGGACCTCGTCCAGGGCCGCGTACTGACCGGCGAAGCCGATGCGCGAGCGCACCCGCGCGCTCTGGCGCGCCACGTCGAACCCGGCGACGCGCACCTGTCCGGAGTCGAAGCGCAGCAGGGTGGACATGATCCGCACGGCGGTGGTCTTGCCCGCGCCGTTGGGCCCCAGCAGCGCGTGCACCGCGCCGGGGGGCACCTCCAGGTCGAAGCCGTCCAGGGCGGCGCGGCCGCGGGCTCCGGGGTAGGCCTTGCGCACGTCCCGGGCCAGGATCACCGGGTCGGCGGTGCGGTGCCCGGCTGCACGGTCGTCGACGGCGGGTGCGGGTCTCACGACGCCGCCCCCTCGACCGGGGCCCCGGCGGCCGGGCGCCAGCCCGGGCGCGTGCGCTGGGCGGGCACGTCCGGCCGGGTGACCTCGTCGTGGCGGCCCAGGCCGATGAGGGCGATGTTGCGCACCGACTCGCTGCCCTCGGCGTAGTAGGAGCAGTGGCCGGGGATCGGGCCGGTGGCGAAGGCGGTGGCGCCGAACCCGGGGCGCAGCGGCGAGGGCCCGTGGCCCAGGTCCCGCCAGCGTCCCCGGGGGAAGAAGCGGATCCAGTCCGCGGGGCCCAGCGCCGCCCACAGGTTCCCGGTGAAGCCCAGGTCGGCGACGGAGTTCCCGCCCATGCCGGGGCTGCCCAGGGCCACGCACTCGTCCACGCGCCCGTGTCGCAGGGCCAGCCCGCACACGACGGTGCCGTAGCTGTGCCCCACCAGCGTGATGCGGGCGGTACGGGGCAGGAAGGCCGTCAGGCGGGCCAGGTCCTCGGCGCCGCGTTCGGCCGGTCCCCGGAAGGCGGCCTCGGCGAAGCCGCGCGGGGTGTCGTAGCCGACCCAGACCACGACGGCGGAGCGCTCCTCGGGGGCGAGGGCCCGCATGGTGCGCAGGACCGTCCCCCCGTTGACCCGGGGCCGGGTGGGGCGGTTGGCGTCGAAGTAGTTGCCCAGGTAGTTGTCGTTGCCCGGGACCAGGACCACGATGTGGTCGGCGGCGGCCACGTCGCCCAGCGCCTCGACGATGCGGCCGTCTCCGGCCTCGTCGTGGGCCAGGAGCCGCAGGCCGTGCCACTCGCGCTCCTCGTAGCGCAGGGGGGTGGGGGGCGAAGCGTGACGTGGGCCCGCCGCGATCATGACTCTCCTGGGGAAGTTCGAGTGCCGACAGGTGGGGGGAACGGACCCTTTTCACGCTAGGTCCGCGGCGGGGTCGGCCTCCATGGCGCTGTCCCCCCGAACCGGGTCTGGCGTTGACCACCCGGTTCGGTAGTGGTGGCACCACACCCGGCCGTACGGCGCACGGTCAAATTCCGACTAAAGCGACAAATAAGACGAAAGGCTTTCGGGTAGGTGGTGGGCGGACAGCCGTGAACTGGACGGACAGTGTCGAGCGGCCATACGGGCGCCGAGAAATACGGTCGTCGCGCGCCGGTGCCCGCTCTCCGCGAGAGCCTGGGGGTACTCCATGCGAGCCGTGGTCTTCGAGAACTACGAGCGGTTCCCGTCACTCACCGACGTTCCCGTGCCCGAGCCGGGGCCGGGCGAGGTCCTGCTGCGGGTGGCGGGGGCGGGCGCCTGCCACTCCGACGTCAGCGTGTACCGCCACTTCAAGGAGGGGCAGGCCGGAGCCCAGAAACCGCCGTTCGTCCTGGGGCACGAGAACTCCGGATGGGTGGAGGCGCTCGGCGACGGCGTGAGCGAGCGCGTACGGGTCGGCGACGCCTACATGGCCTACGGCCCGATCGGCTGCGGACACTGCCGCATGTGCGTCCGGGGCCAGGACACCTACTGCGAGAACGCGGCGACCATGCCCTACCTGGCGGTGGGCCTGGGACGCGACGGCGGCATGGCCGAGTACGTGACCGTGCCCGCCCACCACCTGGTCCCGCTGGGCGACGCCGACCCGGTGGAGGCCGCGCCGCTGTCGGACGCGGGCCTGACCCCGTACCACGCGATCAAGGAGGCGCTGCCGCACCTGGAGGGCGGCGGTCGGCACGCCCTGGTGATCGGCCTGGGCGGGCTGGGGCAGATCGGCGTGCAGATCCTCAGGGCGCTGACCGGCGCGACGGTGATCGCCACCGACGTCAAGGCCGAGCCGCGGGCCTGGGCCGAGCGCAACGGCGCGGTCACGGTGGGGGCGGGCGCGCACCAGGTCGAGGAGATCCGCGAGATCACCGGCGGCCGGGGCGTGGACGCGGCCTTCGACTTCGTGGGCGTGACCCCCACGATCGCGACCGCGGCGGCGTCGATGGCCCGGGGCGGGCGGCTGACCGTGGTCGGGATCGCGGGCGGCACGCACGAGTTCTCGTTCTTCACCAACCCGTACGAGTCCTACATCACCAACACCTACTGGGGGACGGTGGGAGAGCTGTGGGAGGTGGTGGACATGTACAAGGCGGGGCAGATCCGTCCGGAGGTCGAGAGGTTCGACCTGGGGGACGCCCTGGAGGCCTACCGGAGGCTGGAGGCCGGGGAGGTCTTCGGCCGCGCCGTGGTGGTGCCGCACCAGGGCTGACCGCCCCGGGCGACTCCGCCCGACCGGCGGGCCGGCGCGACGCGCACCGGGGGCGACCGCCCAGGGGGTTCGCACGACCGGCGGGCCCCG
>NZ_QPFC01000019.1:0-4398 GCF_003427465.1 Nocardiopsis sp. TNDT3
ACGTGCCCGTCGTGCACTGCGACGCCCGCGACCGCAACTCCGTCGTCCGGGTCCTGGTGACCCTGGTCAAGCACGCCATGGCGGTGGAGGCCCGCCAGCGCCACCAGCGCCAGTTCGCCTGAGCCGTCGGGCGCCCCGTGGCGGACCGAGGGGGCGGTTTCGACGCAACCGTCCGCACATGTGGGCGCCCGGGGTTCTTCCAACGGTTGTGTCCGGCGTTACCCTGTGGTGGTGTTCGGACGAATGGCGGAAGGCGTTCGCCGCTTCCTGGGTAAGCCCGGTGCGGTGGATCTGCGGCCCTATACCAAGCTCCTGTCGGCGATCGAGGCCGAGGAGGATGGTCTGCGTGAGCTCAGCGACACCGAGCTGACGGAGAAGGCCATCGAACTCGGCAACGCCGAACTCCCCTACGAGCGCGACGACCTCGTGTCGCTGTGCGCGGTCGGCCGCGAGGCCGCCCGGCGCTCACTCGACGAGCGGCCCTTCGACGTGCAGCTCCTCGGTGTCATGGCCCTGCTCGACGGCCACGTCGCGGAGATGGCCACGGGCGAGGGCAAGACGCTGGCGGGCGCCCTCGCCGCCGCGGGGTTCGCCCTGCGCGGCCGGCGCGTGCACCTGCTCAGCGTCAACGACTACCTGGCCCGGCGCGACGCCGAGTGGATGCGCCCCCTCTACGACATGCTCGGCGTCACCGTGGGCTGGATCACCGAGGACTCCACCCCCCAGGAGCGGCGCGCCGCCTACTCCTGCGAGGTGACCTACGCGGCCGTCAGCGAGCTGGGCTTCGACGTCCTGCGCGACCGCATGGTCACCGACATCGCCGACCGGGTCGTGCCGCCGCCGCACGTGGCGATCATCGACGAGGCCGACTCGGTGCTCGTCGACGAGGCCCGCGTCCCGCTGGTCCTGGCCGGGGCCGCGGAGAGCGTGAACGCCGACGTGGAGATGGCCGACGTCGTGCGCGGGCTCAAGCCGCGCCTGCACTACGAGATCGACGGCGAGGGGCGCAACGTCCAGCTCACCGACGCCGGGATCGACGCGGTGGAGAAGGCGCTGGACGGGGTCGACCTGTACTCCGAGGACGACACCTCCGTCCTGCCGCAGGTCAACCTGGCCCTGCACGCGCACGTGCTGCTCCAGCGCGACGTCCACTACGTGGTGCGCGACGGCGAGGTCCGCCTCATCAACGAGTCGCGCGGGCGCATCGCCCTGCTCCAGCGCTGGCCGGACGGCCTCCAGGCCGCGGTCGAGGCCAAGGAGAAGGTGGCGCTCAGCGAGACCGGCGAGGTGCTGGACTCCATCACCGTGCAGTCGCTCGTCCTGCGCTACCCCACGCGCGCCGGTATGACCGGTACCGCGATGGCCGTCGCCGAACAGCTCCGCGAGTTCTACGAGCTGGAGGTCGCGGTCATCCCCTCCAACAAGCCCAACGTCCGAGAGGACCACGGCTCGCGCCTGTACGCCACGCGCGAGGAGAAGGAGGACGCCCTCATCGCCAAGGTGGAGGAGGTCCACAAGTCCGGGCGGCCGATCCTCATCGGCACCCAGGACGTGGCCGAGTCCGAGCTGTTGGCCGGGCGTCTGCGCGATGCCGGGCTGGAGTGCGTGGTCCTCAACGCCAAGAACGACGCCGACGAGGCCGCCATCATCGCGGAGGCGGGCACCCACGGCGCCATCACGGTCTCCACCCAGATGGCCGGGCGCGGCACCGACATCCGGCTGGGCGGCAGCGACATGGCCGACCGCGAGCGGGTGGTGGAGACCGGCGGCCTGTACGTGATGGGCTTCGGCCGCTACCCCAGCAGCCGTCTGGACGGTCAGCTGCGCGGCCGCGCGGGGCGCCAGGGCGACCCGGGCGACTCCATCTTCTTCGTCAGCATGGACGACGACCTGGTGGTCAACCACGCCCCCGAGACCACGGGCTACCAGACCACCTCCGAGGGTGAGATCACCGACCAGGGCTGGCTGGCCATGATCGACCACGCGCAGCGCGTGGCCGAGGGGCAGCTGCTGGAGGTGCACCGCAACACCTGGCGGTACAACCAGCTGATCGACGTGCAGCGCGACGTGGTCCTGGAGCACCGGGAGATGGTGCTGACCGGGGACCAGGGCGACCGGCAGATCAGGGCGGACCGCAAGAAGCGGCACGAGGAGCTGCTGGAGGAGCTGGCCGGGAAGGGGTCCGGGGCCGCGGAGGGCGCCGAGGCGGAGGAGAACGCCGGGGACGCCGAGGGCACTGGAAACGGCGCCGACGCCGGGGCGGAGGAGTCCAACGAGGAGAAGGTCGCCCGGGCGGCCCGCCTCATCACCCTCTACCACCTGGACCGGGGCTGGACCGACCACAACGCCTTCCTGTCGGAGCTGCGCGAGGGCATCCACCTGCGCTTCCTGGGCCGTCGCGACCCGCTGGACGAGTTCAACCGCGACGCCGTGCCGGTCTTCAAGGGCTTCCTGGACGAGGCTCGGGCCCGGGCGGCCGAGAGCTTCGAGGAGCTGGAGGTCGTGGACGGCGAGCTGGACGTGAGCTCGGTGGGCGTCAAGCGTCCGTCGATGACGTGGACGTACATGGTGCACGACCACCCGTTCAGCTCCGCGTTCGAGACCCTGGTGGGCAGGCTCAAGGGCGGCCGGGGCAGCGGGAGCTGACCATTCCCCGCAGACGGATGCGCGGGTCGGGACCAAAGTCCCGGCCCGCGCATTACTTTTGTCAGCTACTCTGCTCGAAACGCCCCACAAGCCCGAAAACGGCATCGCCAATTGCTCCGTCCGGGTTAACATGGCTGCGTTTTCAACGGAACCCGAGACGGTTGGGACGAAATTCACCGTGGTCCACGAGGTCGGTGCGCAGGAGAAGATCAGTTATGGACGGAACGACCGATTCGCGGGCGGTCCGGTGGGCGGGGGCAGTTTCTGGGTGGATGAGGACGGCCACCCGGTCGCCAAGATCGGCGGACCGAAGGAGTGGCGGCCCACACCCATGATCGACGTCCGGGTGGGCGACGTGTTCAGCGTCGGAGGGCAGGCGTGGAGGGTGACCGACATTGTCGACGCGGATACTCCCTCCGCATATCTGCTGGCCACGCGAATAAGTTGACTCCGGGCCCCGGGCGAACGCTCGGGGCCTTCGTTTTCCTTGTTCCGGTGGGGGCTGCAACCCCGTGCAACCTTTTACCGGAGGGGGATTGCCGAACCCCGGTTTTGTGACCGGCCGTCTTTTCGGGCGTCGACTGGCAAGGGTTTTGTTGCTTGTGTGGCCGGTGGGAACCCGGAGGCTCCAGAGGTGACGCGACGGTCAAGAACGAGCATCGGCGCAGGTCACGGATGAGGGTGGCGTGCCCACCAGCGCGAATCGAGACGTTCCGGTTATCTGATGGAGGGTGTTCGTGTTACCGGTTCCTCGTTAACGTCTGTGGAGCAAGGCGCGCCCCGGCAGCGACCGCAGGGAGGCTCCCCCCACTCCCGGAGAGTCCACGGGCCGCTGCGCCCTGCCGCCCCAAGGCCGGTCCCAGGGGCTGTCCCCCGCCCCTGGGCCTGGCTGCCCCGCGTAGGCGGGGCGGTCTCCTCCGTCCCTCGCGTCGCGCGCGGGGCCCCGTTCCGGCGCGTCCGCGCCTCCTTCGCCGGACGTCCGCCGTGTGCTGTCCCGACGCTTCCCCGACCTCTCCGTCCGCTGACGAGTAGATCCTGTTCCTCCCGAGCATGGAGGCCTGTCCACCCCGGTTCTCGTGGTGGGATCCGTGAACCCGGGTCTTGCGGTAGAACGCGTTTCAGTATTAGTCTCTGGAGGTGCCTGCCCCGGTGAGGGCGCCCGGCGGCTCGACCGCGGGGCGTCAGCGGACGGCAGGCGAGGACGGTCGTCCGTCGAAGTCGGATCGCGCCCCGACTCCGGCGGACGGCGTCCGCTCTCCTGACGGCCGCCCGCGCTCCGCCGTTAGGCGAGCAGGCGGCAGAGTTCGGCGAAGGTGGGGCACGGCCAGGCCAGGCGGCACCCCCGGCAGCGGTCCCCGTCGTCGTCCCCGTCGTCGGGGGCGTGCAGGTGCAGCAGGTCCACACAGATCCCGGCCAGGGCGGACACCTCCTCGCGCGCGTTCGCGTAGAAGGCGACGTCGTTGATCCGGGCCAGGGCGCTGGAGCGGCCCGAGGCCGGGATGCCGACCGTGTCCGGCTCCCAGGGGACCGCACGCGCCGAGCGCTCCCGGATGCCCAGAACGCACTGGAGCACTCTCGCGTGCTCGGAGGGGTGACCCCTCCCCGACGCTGGTCTGGTGAACGGCGACATCGCTGATCTCCCCCACCACGTGGATACGCGGGCTCACGTGGTAACACAGCGTATACCCAGCATTGCCCCTTGTCGCGACACGCGGAGGCGGGGCGGGAAAAGAGGGGGGAGAGGCGGCGGGC
>NZ_QPFC01001427.1:0-3451 GCF_003427465.1 Nocardiopsis sp. TNDT3
CGGAGGCGCCAGTCCCGGACCCGGCCCCTGGCCAAGCTCCGCGGCGTGCCTCCGCACAACCTCAACTTCACGGGGCGCGAGAAGATCCTCGAACGCGTCCACGGTCTGCTGGAGGAGTCCTCGGGCGGGATCTACCTGCTGTCGGGCGGGGGCGGCATCGGCAAGACCCAGATCGCCACCGAGTACGCGCACCGGTACCGGGACAGCTACGACCTGATCTGGTGGGTCCCCGCCAACAGCCCCGCCGACATCCAGCAGTCCTACATGCACCTGGCCCGGCACCTGGGCCTGGCCGAGGACGGCGGCAACCTGGAGAAGACCGCCCAGCGCGTCCGGGACGTGCTGGAGAGCGACCCCGAGGTGGGGCGCTGGCTCCTCATCCTGGACGACGTCTCCAACCTGGACCAGCTGGGCGGGGGCGAACTTCCGACCGACGGCCCCGGCGACATCATCATCACCTCCCGCGACCAGAGCTGGATCCCCAGCGGGCGCAGCGAGGGTTCGGTCGTGCCGAGCCTGACCCCGCAGGAGAGCGTCGCGCTGCTCCGCAAGGTCTGCCCCCAGGGGCTGGAGGACGACGATGACGCCCTCCGGATCGCCGAGCGCCTGGAGCACCTGCCCCTGGCGCTGGCGCAGGTCGGCGCCTACCTGCGCGACTCCCTGATGAGCGTCGAGGACTTCCTCCAGCTGATCCAGGACAAGTTCGACGACCTGGTCACGCACGTGGAGTCGGAGGACCTGTACCCCCTGCCGCTGGCCGCCGCCTGGAACATGCAGCTCGACGACCTGAGGCGCGGCACCGGGGGCGACCGCGCGCTCAAGCGGATGGTCCGCGAGTTCGTCCAGCTGTGCTCGTTCTTCGGCCCCCGCCCGCTGGCGCGCACCCTCTTCCACCGGGCCCGGGGCCTGAGCGCCAACCCCGAGCTGGCGCAGATCCTGGGCAACGAGATGGCCCTGTCCCGGGTGCTGCGCTACGTGAGCAGGCACAGCCTCGCCGAGTTCGACCGGTCCAAGCACACCTTCCAGATGCACGTCACCTTCCAGACCGTCGTGCAGAGCACGCTCGGCGACGAGGAGCGGGTGCGCTACCGGGACCTGGCCCACCGCCTGCTGGCGCAGAGCGACCCCCTCGGCCCCGAGCTGCCGCAGAACTGGCCCGAGTACCAGCTGCTGCTGACCCACGTGACCGCCTCCGAGGCGTGGCGCAGCCACGACCCGCAGGTCCGCGGCCTCGTCCACAACGTGATCGTGTACCTGGTGGAGACGGGCAACGACGACGCGACGCTGGAGCTGGCGGACCGCGCCATCGAGGCCTGGTACGACGACATCCCGCAGCGGTTCCAGGTCCAGCTGCTGCGCGCCAGGGTCCTGCGCCTGCGGGGCGACAACGAGGTCGCCCTCGCCGAGGCGGAGCGGATGTACGCCGAGCAGTCGGAGCTGGAGGGCCCCGAGAGCGAGGAGGCCCTGGAGGCGCGGCGGGCCCGGGCCATCGCGCTGAGCAACCTCGGCCACTACGACGAGGCCCTGGCCATGTTCGAGGACATCCACCGGACCAGGACCGCGCTGTTCACCGAGGACGACGAGAACACCCTGGTCATCGCGCACGACATCGGGGACTGCCTGCGCCGTCTGGGCCGCTTCCAGGACGCCCTGGACCTGGACCGCCGCACCCTCGAACAGCGCAAGTACCTGTTCGGGTCGAACGGCATCCCGACCCTGCGCTCCCGGCTGTCGGTCGGACTCGGCCTCATGGCCCTCGGACACCTGGAGGAGGCCCGGGAGGCCCTGGAGGACTGCCAGCGGCGCTTCGAGGCCACCGAGGCGGACGCCAGCGCGCACACCTCGGAGATCCCGATCTTCCTCTCCGTGGTCAACCGCAGGCTCGGCGCCCACGGGTCGGCCCTGGAACTGTCCCAGCGGGCAGTGGACGCCAACACCTCGCGCCACCGGCCGCACTCCCGGGTGACACTGCACGTCAACAGCATCCACATGGTGAACCTGGCCTTCGCCGAGCGGGTGGCCGAGGCCAAGAGCCTGGCCGACGACCTCCTGGAGCACATGGACGCCGTGTACTCCGGCCGCCACCTCTTCCCGTGGGCCTCACGGGCCAACGCGGCGATCGTGCTGCGGATGGCGGGCGAGTACGAGCGGGCGTACGCGCTCGACGTCGAGGCCCGGCAGGAGATCCTGCGGCTCTTCCCGGACGCGCGGATCACCGTCGCCGCGGTCGAGGTGAACCTGGGCAGCGACCTGTTCGCCCTGGGGCGGCTCAAGGAGGCCCGGGCCCAGGACGCGGCCAGTGTGGAGCTGTGCCGGGAGGTCCTCGGCGAGCACAACCTCTTCCTGACCACCGCCCGGCGCAACCTGCTGATCAGCCGCCGGGCACTGGGCGAGGACGTCCGGGAGGAGTGGGCGGCCCTGCGCGACCACTACACCGCCCGGTTCGGCCCGGACCACCGGTTCGTGACCACGATGGCGGAGTACGCCCGGCTGGACACCGACATCGTCCCGGTCCGGACCTGAGGCCGGAGACCGCCGCGCGGCACCCCGGACCGCTCTCCGGGGTGCCGGGACGTGCCTGAACACGGTGCCGTCAGGGCGTCGGCGCGCCCCGGGGAGAGGCGGGGAATCCCTTTCCCGTGTCCGGGCCGGGAGGGAAAGGGGAGTCGGGGAACGGCGCCCCCTTTGCCGTCCCGGAAATATCCGGGACCGGTTTCCGGGGTTCTCAGGACAGGGACGCCAGCAGCGACAGCCACTCGCCGGCGCCGAACCGCAGCGTGTGCCCGTCCGGATGGTGGGAGTCGCGGAACAGGATCCGGCCCGGTTCCCCCAGGGAGGCCTCGCAGCACGAACCCGCGTCCGAAGACATCGACGACTTGCGCCACCCGGTACCGTCGCGTCCGTCGCGCCAGCGGGCACGCGCGTCGTTTCGCCCGGTCATAACTGGTTCGCCCCACCGTTTCCTCCGCACGGACGGCAGCGGAATCTCGTCTTTTGCGGACACTTCCCAGTATTTTACTTTCCGAGCTCTCCCACAGGAATAGCTTTACCCCTCGCCAAGGAACGTATGAGGTCAAAGTGAACAAAGTGATCGACTTCGTCACCGACGACGGCACCGTGGTCAGTATCGAGTCCGTACCCGCCCGGCGGGAGGGGGCCGCCAACGTCTCCAGGAGGTCCGAGGAGGCCACCGGCGACAGGCGGCTCGACGACGTCCTGCTGCGGATCCGCAAGGTCGCCGAGGCGGTGTCCGGGCAGTTGCGGGAACTGTCCTCCTCCTCGCTCGCCCCCTCCGAGACCGAGGTGGAGTTCGGGGTGAGCGTGACCGCCGAGGCCGGGGCCGTGGTCGTCAAGGGGAGCGCGGAGGCCACCTTCAACATCAGGATGACCTGGTCGGACAAGGGCTGAGCGCACACGGCGGTGGCCCGGGTCGCGCGCCACGACCCGGGCC
>NZ_QPFC01000204.1:0-2036 GCF_003427465.1 Nocardiopsis sp. TNDT3
CGCCTGCCCCCGGCGGGGGCGGCGCCCAGCCTCCCACCGGCCACTCTCGACAGGAAAGACGGGAACTTGAAAGAACCGGTGATGCCGGGAGCGGTACCCAACCCGCTCCGCAACGCCCTGGACCGCAGACTGCCCCGTATCGCCGGACCCAGCGTGCTGGTGCTCTTCGGCGTCACGGGCGACCTGGCCCGCAAGAAGCTCCTGCCGGCCATCTACGACCTGGCCAACCGGGGGCTGCTGCCGCCGGGCTTCGGCCTGGTGGGGTTCGCCCGCCGGGACTGGGAGGACCAGGACTTCGCCGACGAGGCCTACCAGGCGGTGCGCGAGCACGCGCGCACCCCGTTCCGCGAGGACGTGTGGCGCCAGCTCAGCGAGGGCGTCCGGTTCGTCCAGGGTGAGCTGCACGACGACGACGCGTTCGACCGCCTGGCCGAGTGCGTGCGCACCCTGGACACCGAGCGCGGCACCGGCGGCAACTACGCGTTCTACCTGTCGCTGCCGCCCAAGCTGTTCCCCACCGTGGTCAAGCAGCTCAAGCGGAGCGGCCTGGCCGAACCCGAGGAGGACCAGGTCTCGGAGGGCGGGATCCGGCCGTGGCGGCGGGTGGTGATCGAGAAGCCCTTCGGCCACGACCTGGAGAGCGCCCGGGACCTCAACGCGGTGGTGGACGACGTGTTCCCGCCCTCGTCGGTGTTCCGCATCGACCACTACCTGGGCAAGGAGACGGTCCAGAACATCCTGGCCCTGCGCTTCGCCAACACCCTCTTCGAGCCCCTGTGGAACCGCAGCTACGTGGACCACGTGCAGATCACCATGGCCGAGGACATCGGCGTGGGCGGCCGGGCGGGCTACTACGACGGGATCGGCGCGGCCCGCGACGTCATCCAGAACCACCTCCTCCAGCTGCTGGCCCTGGTGGCGATGGAGGAGCCCATCTCCTACAGCGCGGACGCGCTGCGCGCGGAGAAGGAGAAGGTGCTGGCGTCGGTGTCGCTGCCCGAGGACCTGTCCACGGGCACCGCGCGCGGCCAGTACGCGGCGGGCTGGCAGGGCGGCGCGGCGGTGCGCGGCTACCTGGAGGAGGAGGGCATCCCCTCCGACTCGGTGACCGAGACCTACGCGGCGCTGAAGCTGTCGGTGGACACCCGGCGCTGGTCGGGCGTGCCCTTCTACCTGCGCACCGGCAAGCGGCTGGGCCGCAGGGTGACGGAGGTGGCGCTGGTGTTCCAGGCCGCCCCGCAGCAGCTGTTCCCGCGCACCGACGTCAGCGAGGTGGGGCAGAACGCCCTGGTGCTGCGCATCCAGCCGGACGAGGGCGTGACGCTGCGCTTCGGCTCCAAGGTGCCCGGGGCCAGCATGGAGGTCCGCGACGTGAGCATGGACTTCGCCTACGGGCAGTCCTTCACCGAGGCCAGCCCCGAGGCCTACGAGCGGCTCATCCTGGACGTGCTCATCGGCGACCCGCCGCTGTTCCCGCGCCAGGAGGAGGTCGAGCTGTCCTGGCGGATCCTGGACCCGGTCGAGGAGTACTGGTCGAAGGCGGGCCAGCCCGAGCAGTACGGCTCGGGCACCTGGGGCCCGGAGTCGGCCGAGCAGCTGCTCTCCAGGGACGGGCGCCAGTGGCGGCGCCCGTGAACAGCCACGACCCCGCCGGGAGGAACCGATGACGCTCTACCTGCCGCGCACCACGACCTCGCAGATCGCCGAGGCGCTCATGGCCGAGCGGCTCAGCGTGGGCGGCGGTGCCATGAACATGGTCCTGACCCTGGTCATCGTCACCGACGAGGCCGACCACTACGACGCGGTGCGCGCCGCGACCGAGGCGGGCCGCGAGCACCCCTCGCGCGTGGTGGCGCTGGTGCGGCGCGACCCCGACGCCGAACCGGCCATCGACGCCGAGATCCGCCGCCCGGGCACCTCGGGGCCCGGCGAGGCGGTGCTGCTGCGGCTGTACGGGCCGCTGGGCGAGCACGCCGACTCGGTGGTCACCCCGCTGCTGGTGCCCGAGGCGCCGGTGGTGGTGTGGTGGCCGGGCG
>NZ_QPFC01001428.1:0-1996 GCF_003427465.1 Nocardiopsis sp. TNDT3
CGGCTCGGCGGGGCGGTGTGGACCTCGGGGCGGGCCGACTTCGGGCTGTGGGAGGAGTCGGAGCACCCGGCGGTCGAACGCACCGCGACCGGGGCGCTCCTGGTCGCCCAGGACCGGGCGGTGGTGCCGTTCTCGTCCTGGCTCAGCGACGCGGTGGCCACGCACGTCGGGGAGAGGACGCTCCAGGTGCTCACCCCGCCCACCGCCCGTCTGACCTACGCGGTACGCACCTTCGCGGCCGGGACGCTGGGGCGCTGGGTGGTGCGGGGCGAGGACGGCGGCCACTACGACGGCATCACCGGCCTGCCCGTGCGCTGGGACGACGAGCAGGGGTTCCGCGCGGACAGGGAACCGGCCGGGCTGGCGTGGGCGGCCGGGCATCCGGACGCCGAGCCGGTTTCGGGGTTCCTCGCGGACGACACCGAGAGCGCCGGAACGCAGATCGTGGTGGACGTGTCCGTGCTCCACGGCGACCCCTTCACCCCGGACCTGGGCCGCGTGGCGGAGGTCGTCTCCGAGCACGTGGCGGGGACCGCGCCGTCGGCGTGGGGTCCGCACGAGCCCGCGCTCATGGCCTGGGACCGCGACCGGATGGCCGGTTACGTGCGTGAACGCGGATCCAGGCCCTCGATCCTGTACCTGTCGGGTCCGCTGGGCGGGGGGCGCCCCTTCGCCGGACAGCTCCACCTGGCCCGGCGCGGGAGCAGGGTCCTGGAGCGGGTGTCGGTGGTGGCCGGGTTCGAGAACGGGGACGCCGTGCCCTCCGACGCGTTTCCGGCTCTGGTGGAGGCGTTGGCGGCCGAGGGACTGCTGGACGGGTTGCGCGTACGCCGCGTCCCCGGGCGCGCCGATGTCACCTACGCGCCGGTGTGGGCGGGGCCCGCGGTCCCGGTCGGGCTCGCGGTCGGGCCGGACCGGCTGCGCCGGATCGGGACCGGCCGCGCCCAGGCGGGGCCGATCCCGGGCACGCTCGTCGGCGCGGACGGGGCCCGGGCGGTCTGGTACCCGGTGGTGGAGGACGCGGTGGCGCCCCTGCGCGCCCTGGACCTCATGCGGAGGCAGACGGAGTACCTGTCCGCGGCCTCCGCGAAGAGGGGCTGAGCCTTTCCTGGGGGAGTCCCGTCGCCCTTTTCCGGAGCGGTAGTGACGCACGTCACTTTCACTGTTCCCACCTGCGTGTTCCGCTCGGCTCGGCCGGTGACCCCGCGCCTGACCACCGCCGGAGCGGGGTCTCCCGCGGAACCGGGACCGATCGTGGAACGTCACTCCATACGCGCATACTGCTGTTGGAGTCCGCCGGGCGGACCGCGGAGTCGACGAGGGAGGGCAGCGACCGGATGAAGTTCGAACTGGTGGAGCCGTCGGACGAGTCGGACGGGAACGCCGCTGTCGCCGAACCGCGGGACCCGGCGCCCACCGACGGGATCGTGGTCCTCAAGGAGTCGGACGCGGCCTTCCCTAGGCCCGTGTGGGAACGCAGGGCCAGGGCGGTCGAGGGCGTGCGCGCCTCGCTGGAGCTGCTGCGGGCCCGCGTCGCGGAGCAGAGCACGGCCGAGGCCCGCGTTCACGCCGCCGAAGCCCCGGAGGCCGGGGCCGGGGCGCTGTTCCACGCGCACCGGTTCGCCGCTGACACCCCCGGAAAGGAGAGCCGATGAGCCGGTGGAACATCGACGTCTACGGGGTCTCGCTGGTCCTGGGTGACCTGGGCGACCAGCTCGGTCTCGAAGGAGGCGGGTTCTCCGACACCATCGACTCCACCGCCGACGGGATCGAGATGGCGCTGACCAACGCCAAGAGCCCGCCCGTGGAGGCCGCCCTGTCCGGGTTCTTCGAGCACTTCACCGGCGAGACCGACGCCATGTTCACCCGCGCCCTGTCGTGCCTGCAGGGCGCCAACGACGCCACGCTGGCCTACAACCAGGGCCAGGAGGAGATGGCCGCCGAAGCCCAGAGCCAGGCGGGCACCGGCGAGAACCTCGACCTCTGACGCCACCCC
>NZ_QPFC01000205.1:0-2100 GCF_003427465.1 Nocardiopsis sp. TNDT3
CCCCGGGTCCTCCGGGGCTGCCGCGCGCCGCTCGGCGGCGCCTCCCCGGGCGGGGGGACGGCTTCCGGGCCGCCGCCTCCGCCCCGCCGGAACACGCGCACCCCGCCGGGAGGCCGCGCGACTGTTCTGGCCGGGAACCGGTCAGGTGCGGCGCCGGTAGGCCCACACCGCCAGCGGGAAGAAGACCGCGGTGATGATCGCGGCCCACACCACGGTCCACAGCACCGGACCGGTGGCCTCGCCCGAACCCAGCATCAGGGCGCGCATGGCGTCCACGACGTGGGTGACCGGGTTGTTGGCGGCCACCACCCGCAGCCAACTGGGCATGTCGTCGGGGCTGACGAACGCCGAGCTGCTGAAGGTCAGCGGGAACATCAGGATCATCCCGAACGCCTGCACCGCCATCGGGGTGCGCACGATCATGCCGATGAAGGCCGACATCCAGCACAGGGCGAACGCGAACAGCAGCACCAGGGCGGCCGCCGCGACCACGCCCACCACGCCGCCCTCGGGGCGGAACCCGATGGCCATGCCCACCACCAGCACCATCACCACGGTGATCGAGTACCGGACCAGGTCGCCGAGGATGGCGCCCGTCAGCGGGGCCGAGCGGGCGATGGGCAGCGACCGGAACCGGTCGAAGATGCCCTTCTCCACGTCCTCGCTGAGGGAGAAGCCGGTGCCCAGCGTGGCGAAGATGACCGACTGGGCGATGATGCCGGGCATCAGGAAGTCGCGGTAGGACTGCCAGTCGCCCATAATCGCCTGTCCGAAGACGAAGACGAACAGGGTCACGAACATGACCGGCTGCAACATCAACCCGAAGACCTCTTCGGGGTTGGCCTTGATCTTCAGTACGCTGCGCCAGGCCAGTTGCAGGCCGTTGCGCACGGTGATCAGCGGACTGATCCGCTTCGGGGTGGTCGGCGCGTCATCCGGCCGCGCCGACGGCGTCCGGGTCGTCACGGCGCTCAAGCTCGTGTCCCTTCGTCAACGGCCCCCCGGGGGGCCTCCTCCTCGGCGGCGTGCCCGGTCAGGGCGAGGAAGACCTCGTCCAGGCTGGGCTTGCGCAGTGACAGCTCGGCGACGGCCACGCCCTGCTCGTCCAGGCGGCGCACCACCTCGGGCAGGACCGCCGAGTCGGTGACCGGGACGCTGGCCAGCAGCCCGTCGGAGGTCACCGGCGTGTTGGTGACCGCCTCGATGATCCTGGTGGCCAGGGACAGCTGTCCGGTCTCGACGGTGCGCACCTCCAGCACCTGGTTGCCCGCCCGGCTCTTGAGCTCCTCGGGCGTGCCCTCGCTGATCACCCGGCCGTGGTCGAGCACCATGAGGTCGTCGGCCAGCTGGTCGGCCTCCTCCAGGTACTGGGTGGTGAGCAGGACGGTCACGCCGTCGTCGACCAGGCCGCGCACCACGTCCCACAGCCCGTTGCGGCTGTGCGGGTCCAGGCCGGTGGTCGGCTCGTCCAGATACAGCAGCGACGGGCGGCCGACCAGGCTCGCGGCCAGGTCCAGCCGTCGGCGCATGCCGCCCGAGTAGGTCTTGGCGGGGCGGCCGGCGGCGTCGGAGAGCTCGAAGCGCTCCATCAGCTCCGCCGAGCGCGCCCGCGCCCCGGCCCGGTCGAAGCCCAGCAGCCGGGCGATCAGCACGAGGTTCTGGGTTCCGGTCAGGTCGGCGTCGACCGCCGCGTACTGGCCGGTCAGCCCGATCAGGCGGCGCACCTCGTGGGGCTGGCGCGCCACGTCGAAGCCGCCCACCTCGGCGTGCCCCCCGTCGGGGCGCAGCAGGGTCGCCAGGATGCGCACCGTCGTGGTCTTCCCGGAGCCGTTGGGTCCCAGGACGCCCAGCACGGCCCCCGTCCTGGCCCTCAGGTCCACGCCGTCCAGGGCCCGTTTGCCCTTGAACTGCTTGACCAGGCCCTCCGCGCGGATGGCGTCAGTCATCTCGTTGTTGGGCGTGAACGCCCCGTTCTTCAGAACGGGGGGCACGCCCTCTCCTTTCTGTGGCTTTCTGTCGATTCTGCTCACGCGACCGCAGGGTGGTCGCTACGGTGTGTGCCATGACCAGGAAGAGCGTGAAGCGGGCGTTTCGGTACCG
>NZ_QPFC01001429.1:0-1784 GCF_003427465.1 Nocardiopsis sp. TNDT3
GGGCTGGGGGGTGTAGGGGTTCATGCGTCCATGCTGACGGCTCCCCCGACCGCGCGCCTGAGTACCGCTACTCAACTCCACGCCTGGCCCCGCCGGCCCCGGACGGTCCGGGCCGCTCCCGCCGCGGACGGGGTCAGGCGGGGGCCATGGGCCGGTCGGGCCGGAAGGGGGACAGGTCCACGCCGGGGTCCTCCCCCATGGCCAGCCGGGCGGCGACCAGCCCCTGGAAGGGCCCGAAGGTCAGCCCCTCGCCGCCCAGCCCGGTCGCCACCACCACACCGGGCAGCCGTTCCACGGTCCCCAACAGCTGCCGTCCGTCGTGCGTGCACGGCCGCAGCCCCACCCGCGTCTCCACCACCGTGGCGTCCGCCAGTTCGGGCAGCACCTCGACCGCGGTGGAGAGGTTGTGCAGCAGGCCCGACGCCGTCACCCGCCGGTCGAACCCGGCCTCCGGTTCCCACGTGCCGCCGGTGACCACCCGGTCGGGGCCGAAGGCCGACACGAAGTACCCGCGCTCGCCGAACCGCACCACCGGCCAGGCGCGGGTGTCGCGCCCCGGCAGCGCGAAGTGCGTCACCTGCCCGCGCACCGGGTGCACGGGCAGGTCCACACCGGCGGTCGCCAGCAGTCCGGCCGACCACGCGCCCGCGGCCACCACGACCACGGGCGCCTCCAGGGCCTCGCTCCCCACCCGCACACCGCCCACCCGGCGGCCGTCCCACAGCAGGCGGCACTCCCCCTTGAAGTAGCGCAGTCCCCGCTCCTCGGCGGCGTTGAACAGGGCGACCCGCGCCGCCGCCCCGTTCAGCCGGGCCATGCCCTCCACGAACACCCCGCCGTAGGCTTCGGGCAGGAGCGGGAACCGCTCGCGCGGCCCGCCCGGGGCCAGGCGCTCCACCGCGCCCATCGTCGCGAACTCCGGGCGCTCGGACAGGTTGCGCAGCAGGTCGAACCCGGCGTCGTCGCCCTCCCGGTCCACGGACAGGCCCCCGACCACCTCGTAACCGGTGGCCTGGCCGTCCTCGGCCAGCTCGGCCATCAGCCGCGGGTAGTGCTCGGCCGCGCGGGCCTTGAAGTCCCACACCGGCGGCTCGTCCCACGGCAGCGGCCAGGGGAAGACCACCCCCAACCCGGCGGCCGTGGCCTGCCCGGGGTGCGAGGCGTCCACCAGCGCGGTGGACACGCCCTTCCTGGCCAGGTGGAACGCCGCGCTCGTCCCCACGATCCCGCCGCCGACAATGATCACGTCCATGGCCACCACCCTGCCCCCGCCCGCACCGGCGAACAAGCCGAACGACCCGCGTGCCGCGTCCGGAAAAAGGGTACGGGTGCGCGATAGGTTGTGCTCTTCCCAGATCCCGGCGCCGCACCCCTGGAGGACGTGTACGTGGACGGATACACCTACTACGGGGTCGCCCTGATGCGCCGCCCCGGCCCCGACCTGGCACGGGGCGCCGCCCCCCGCACGGAGGTGGACCCGGTCCTGGCAGCGCGCCAGTACACGATCTACCAGGAGGCCGTCGCCTCGGCCGGGTGGCGGGTGTGCGAGGTCGAACCGGCGCCCGAACACCCCGACGCGGTGTTCGTGGAGGACACCGTGGTGGTGTGCGAGGACCTGGCGGTCCTGACCCGCCCCGGCGCGCGTGAGCGCCGCGGCGAGGTGGAGGGGGTCGAGGCGGCGGTGCGCAGGCTCGGCCTGCGGGTGGCGCGGGTGGAGGCGCCCGGGACCCTGGACGGCGGTGACGTGCTCCAGGTGGGGTCGACCGTCTACGTGGGGGTGGGCG
>NZ_QPFC01001430.1:0-1164 GCF_003427465.1 Nocardiopsis sp. TNDT3
CGTCCGGGGTCAGGTCCAGGGCGTCGCGCAGTTCGTCGGCGCTGTGGGGGTTCTCGGGGTCGAACTCGTTGACCGCGACGACGAAGGGCAGCCGGTACTGGCGCTCGAAGTAGTCCAGCGCCTGGAAGGTGTCCTCCAGGCGGCGGGTGTCGGCCAGGATCACGGCGCCCAGCGCGCCCCGGACCAGGTCGTCCCACATGAACCAGAAGCGCTGCTGGCCCGGGGTCCCGAACAGGAAGAGGGTCAGGTCGGTGTCCAGCGAGATGCGGCCGAAGTCCATCGCGACCGTGGTGCTCGTCTTGTCCGGGGTGTGGGAGAGGTCGTCCACACCCGCGCTGGCGGCGGTGACCGCGGCCTCGGTGCGCACCGGCGGAATCTCCGAGACGGCGCCGACGAACGTGGTCTTGCCGACCCCGAACCCCCCGGCGACGATGATCTTGGTGGACAACGCGGTGGAGGCGTGGACGTTGTTCGTGCTGTTGACTGGATCGATCACAGTTAGTCCTAGCGGGAGTGCCGGGCCAGCGGGGCGGACGGCGCGCACGGTCCGGTCCTCGGGGTACGCGACCCGCCGGGGTCGGTACCGACATGGGAGGCACCGTTCCTGGAACCTAACACCGGATGGTCGGTGGGGAAGGCGTTTTGGCTCAGTGGTGCGGCACGCCACACCGGTCGGCTCGTGGGGTCCGCGGCTCCCGGGCAGAGGAGGAGTCGCGGGAGTGGGGTGGCCGTCGCGTGGCGGTGCGTCCTCCGCCCGAAACCGACCGTGAACAGGTAAGCACACACCTGTACCCCGGAAGGTCGACTTTACGACATTGTGAGCGGTCATTTTCGGCCGCTTTCGGCCGTGCCGATCCCTGTCCGGCGGCATCCGCGGAGTCTACGGTGGAGGCAGGGCCCCCGCACCGGCAAGTGCGGTCGCGGAGAAGACTCCTGGCACGAGGACGCGACCATCCGCGGGAGCCCCGGCGGCGCCCCGGGCACAGGGCCACCCACCGACGTCCCGCTCTTCGACGTCGGTCCGGTCGACACTCCGGTCCGGCGCGTCAGCGCCCCACCGGCCCACAACCGTCCACGTGGGCCGGTGGTGGCCGGACCGCGGTCGGCGGTCCGTCCGTCTGGCCACCCTCCCGACCGGGTTCCCCGTAGACTGGGCCAGCCCTC
>NZ_QPFC01000206.1:0-3481 GCF_003427465.1 Nocardiopsis sp. TNDT3
CGGAGCATCTCGTGTACGGCGGAGGGCAGCAGCCGCCCGCCGGGGCGGGCTCCTCGGCCGGAACACCGATCCGGGGCATGCCCAGGAGCACCTGCGGCTTGCCCTCCTGGACCGGCTGGCCGTTGCGGGCCGCCCAGGCGTCGCCCGCGCGGGTGCGCCGCAGGGCGCGCACGCCGGAGTCGGCCACCAGGTGGTGCGGGGCGGCGTAGGTGACCTCCACGGTCACCGTGTCGCCGGGGCGCGGGTCGTCGCCGTCACCGACCGCGAAGTGCACGAGGCGGTTGTCCGGGGCGCGGCCGGACAGGCGGCGGTGCTCGCCGTCCTTCCTGCCCTCGCCCTCGGCGACCAGCAGCTCGACCTCGCGGCCGACCAGCTTCTGGTTCTCCTCCCAGGAGATCTGGTCCTGGAGGGCGACCAGGCGCTGGTAGCGGTCCTTGACCACCTCCGGCGGGACCTGGTCCTCCATGGTCGCGGCCGGGGTCCCGGGGCGCTTGGAGTACTGGAAGGTGAACGCCATGGAGAACCGCGCCTCGCGGACCACGTGCAGCGTCTCCTGGAAGTCCTCCTCGGTCTCGCCGGGGAAGCCCACGATGATGTCGGTGGTGATCGCGGCGTGCGGCATGGCGGCGCGCACCTTCTCCACGATGCCCAGGAAGCGCTCCTGGCGGTAGGAGCGGCGCATGGCCTTGAGGACCCGGCTCGACCCCGACTGGAGCGGCATGTGCAGCTGCGGCATGACGTTGGGGGTCTCGGCCATGGCCTCGATGACGTCGTCGGTGAAGTCGCGCGGGTGCGGGGAGGTGAAGCGCACCCGCTCCAGTCCCTCGATCTCACCGCAGGCGCGCAGCAGCTTGGAGAAGGCCTGCCGGTCGCCGAAGCCGCTGCCGTAGGCGTTGACGTTCTGGCCGAGCAGGGTGATCTCGCTGACGCCCTCGTCGACCAGGGCGCGCACCTCGGCGAGCACGTCGCCGGGGCGGCGGTCCTGCTCCTTGCCGCGCAGCGCGGGCACGATGCAGAAGGTGCAGGTGTTGTTGCAGCCCACGGAGACCGACACCCACGCCGCGTACGCGGACTCGCGGCGGCTGGGCAGTGTGGAGGGGAAGTGCTCCAGGGACTCGGCGATCTCCACCTGCGCCTCCCGCTGGACGCGGGAGCGCTCCAGCAGAGCGGGCAGGGAGCCGATGTTGTGGGTGCCGAACACGACGTCGACCCAGGGCGCCCGGCGCACGATCTCGCCGCGGTCCTTCTGCGCCAGGCAGCCCCCGACGGCGATCTGCATCCCCGGGTTGGCGTCCTTGACCGGGCGCAGGTGCCCGAGGTTGCCGTACAGGCGGTTGTCGGCGTTCTCCCGGACCGCACAGGTGTTGAAGACGACGATGTCTGCGGTGGTGTCCTCGGCTGCGCGCGCGTACCCAGCGTCCTCCAGCAGACCGGAGAGGCGCTCGGAGTCGTGGACGTTCATCTGGCAGCCGTAGGTCCGCACTTGGTAGGTACGACTCTGGCTCACGGGACCAGGCTATCCGGTGCCGTGGACCGCGCGGAGACCGCGGGAGGGGCCCGACGCCCCCACCTGGAGCTTCCCCGGGGCCCCGCGACGGACGGGGAGGCGGAGCGCGTCCGGAAGTGGCCGATGTGAGACGCTGGAGAACGGAACCACAACAGGGAGCGACAAACGGTCACTTAACCGTCCAAACCCATAACAGTTTCGCCGATCACGCCGTAACAAGTCTGCTACTCCGCAGACGGACGGCGATTTCGTGATGACACGGCAACATGGACCCATTAGGTTCCGAACATGACCTCAACTCCTCTCGTCGTGCTGGAGAACGTCAACAAGCACTTCGGCGACCTGCACGTGCTCCGCGACATCGATCTGACGGTTAACTCCGGCGAGGTGGTAGTCGTCATCGGGCCGTCCGGTTCCGGCAAGTCGACGCTGTGCCGCACGATCAACCGCCTGGAGACGATCGACGCCGGCACCATCACGCTGGACGGACAGCCGCTGCCCGCGGAGGGCCGCGGCCTGGCCCGGCTCCGCAGCGACGTGGGCATGGTCTTCCAGTCGTTCAACCTGTTCGCCCACAAGACCGTGCTCCAGAACGTGACACTGGGCCCCACCAAGGTCCTGCGCATGAACAAGGCCGAGGCCGACGCCCGGGGCATGGAACTGCTGGAGCGCGTCCGGATCGGCAACCAGGCCAACAAGTACCCGGCGCAGCTCTCCGGGGGTCAGCAGCAGCGCGTGGCGATCGCCCGCGCCCTGGCGATGAACCCCAAGGTGATCCTCTTCGACGAGCCGACCTCGGCACTGGACCCGGAGATGGTCCAGGAGGTCCTCGACGTCATGACCGACCTCGCCTCCGAGGGCATGACGATGGTCGTGGTCACCCACGAGATGGGCTTCGCGCGCCGCGCGGCCAACCGGGTCGTCTTCATGGCCGACGGACAGATCGTGGAGGAGAACACCCCCGACGAGTTCTTCACCAACCCCCGGTCCGAGCGCGCCCAGGACTTCCTGTCCAAGATCCTGACCCACTAGGTTTCCCCGCGTTCTTCGCACGAAGCAAGGAAGAGGTACCCCACATGCGAGTCCGTCGCATCAGCACCATCCTGGGCGGCACCGCGGCCCTGGCCTTCGCCCTCAGCGCCTGTGGCACCGCCGACGTCGGCGGCGGCAGCGGCGGCGAGGGCGGCGGCGGCGAGGGTGGCGGCGACACCATCACCATCGGCGTCAAGTACGACCAGCCCGGCCTGGGCCTGCTGGACGGCGACGCCCCCGTCGGCTTCGACGTGGACGTGGCCACCTACATCGCCGGCGAGCTCGGCTACGAGCCCGAGCAGATCGAGTGGACCGAGGCCGCCTCCGCCAACCGCGAGTCCTTCCTCCAGCAGGGCACCGTCGACATGGTGATCGCCACCTACTCGATCACCGACGAGCGCCGCCAGGTCGTCGACTTCGCCGGGCCGTACTACGTCGCCCAGCAGGACATCCTGGTCCAGGCCGACAACGAGGACATCCAGGGCCCCGAGGACCTGGCGGGCAAGGTCCTGTGCTCGGCCTCCGGCTCCCGCTCGGCCAACAACATCGTCGACGACATGGGCATCGACGCCGAGCTGCGCGAGGCGGGCAACTACTCCGAGTGCCTGTCCCTGCTGGGCAACGGCACCGTCGACGCGGTGACCACCGACAACACCATCCTCGCGGGCTTCGCCGCGCAGGACCCGGGCACCTACCGCGTGGTCAACAACCCCTTCGGCGAGGAGCGCTACGGCGTGGGCCTGCCCGCCGGCTCCACGGAGCGGTGCGAGGAGGTCAACGCCGCCATCCAGAAGATGTGGGACGAGGGCTACGCGGTCGAGGCCCTGGAGACCGCCTTCGGTGAGACCGACTTCGCCTACGAGGAGACCGCTCCCGAGGTCGACGCCTGCCAGTAGGCACCCCTTCCCCGACCGTGCGCCCCGCGGCGGGGCCGACCCCGGC
>NZ_QPFC01000207.1:0-9888 GCF_003427465.1 Nocardiopsis sp. TNDT3
CGCCCGGGTCCGCACGCCGCGCACCCGGGCGGCCGGCCCCCGTGGGTCTCAGGAGAAGGAGCGCATCCGCAGCAGCTTGGTCGCGGTGGCGGTGTCCGTGGGCCCCTCTCCGAAGGAGGGGCACAGACGGGCCAGGCCGCAGGCCCCGCACGCGGGCTTGCGGGAGTGGCAGACCCGGCGGCCGTGCCAGATGACGCGGTGGGAGAGCATCGTCCAGTCCCGGCGCGGGAAGAGCGCGCCGATCTCGTGCTCGACCTTGACCGGGTCCTCCTCGTCGGTCCACCCGAAACGACGGACGAGCCGCCCGAAATGGGTGTCAACAGTGATACCGGGCACATCGAAGGCGTTACCGAGCAGTACGTTTGCGGTCTTTCGCCCTACACCGGGTAGTTTGACCAGGTCGGAGAGTTTCCTCGGAACCTCTCCACCGTGCCGTTCGCACAGTTCCTGCCCGAGCCCGATGAGGCTGTTGGCCTTGGCCCGGAAGAAGCCGGTCGAGCGGATCATCTCCTCCAGCTCCTCCCGCCGCGCCGAGGCGTAGCCCTCCGCGTCGGGGTAACGGGCGAAGAGGGCGGGGGTGACCTGGTTGACCCGCTTGTCCGTGCACTGGGCGGACAGGATCGTCGCGACCAGCAGCTCCAGGGGGGTCGTGAAGTTCAGCTCGCAGTGGGCGTCCGGGTACAGCTCGATGAGTTCCCGGTACATCCTGCGGGCGCGGCGGACCAGCGCGAGCCGGCTCTCACCGGTGGGCGTGGTCGTCGGCTCGGTCGCGTCTGGTGTGTCACGGGGCATCATCACAGGGTAGGCGTCCCGGTGACGGGGCGGACCGCGGCCCGGCGGCCGTGCTCACGCGGCCGTCGCGAGCGGGTCCGCGCCACTGTCGGCGGACGGGGCTATGTAACCAATGTCCGGTGGCGCGGCGCGGACAGCCCTGGTACAGAACTGATGACGGCTAGGATCGCAGGGGCTGACGTCGGCTGTTGTGGGCAGTTGTCTCTCGGCGGACAAGCCGGGATCACGACCTGGTTTCACACCCGGGTGCGGTATACGTCACACTGTTGGCGGTCAGGTTTTAGGAGGACGTGTGGTGGACGAGATCAACGAGGTGCTGCGGAAGGCCCCTCTGTTCGAGGCGCTGGACGAGGAGGACACGGCCGCACTCCGCTCCTCGGTGAACGAGGTGCGTCTCGGCCGCGGCCAGACCCTGTTCAGCGAGGGCGACGAGGGCGACCGCCTGTACGTCATCCTCAGCGGGAAGGTGAAGCTGACCCGCACGGCCGTGGACGGCCGCGAGAACCTGCTCGGGGTGCTCGGCCCCAGCGAGATGTTCGGCGAGCTGTCGCTGTTCGACCCGCGCCCGCGCACCGCGAGCGCCGTCGCGGTCACCGACTCGGTGCTCGCGGGACTGGGCCACGACGACCTGCGCCCGTTCCTGTCCAGCCGCCCGCAGGTGTCGCTCCAGCTACTCAAGGCGCTGGCCGCCCGCCTCCGCCGGACCAACGACGTGATGGCCGACCTCGTCTTCACCGACGTGCCCGGCCGCGTCGCCAAGGCTCTGCTGGAGCTGGCCGACAAGTTCGGCAAGGAGGGCGAGGACGGACTGCACGTCCACCACGACCTCACCCAGGAGGAGCTCGCCCAGCTGGTCGGCGCCTCCCGTGAGACGGTCAACAAGGCCCTCGCCGAGTTCGCCCTGCGCGGCTGGCTGCGGATCGAGGCCAAGGCCGTCGTCCTGCTCGACGTCGAGCGGATGCGCCGCCGGGCCCGCTAGACCGTGTCCCTCGGGCGGGGACTCCCGGGGGCGCTGACGTTCGCGCCCCGTGCCGGGGCTCCCCGGGCCTGAACGCTGTGTGGCCGCTCCCCCCTGCCGGGTGGGCGGCCACAGCCGTGTCCGGAGCCGTCCGCGCCCGGTTCCCGGTGCCCCCGGGTCCGGGGGGCCGCCACGAACCGGGCCCGGGGCCGGGAGAGCGCTCGCCGACTAGTTCTCGACGCCCTTGGGGAGTTCGCCGCGCGCCGCGAGGTAGCGCAGCTGGGCGCGCACCGACGAGGCCGCCGCGAACCGGATCTGCTCGGTGACGTCGGGGTAGACGCGGTCGACGATCTGCTCGACCCCGGCCGCCCCCGCGCGCACCGCGTCCAGGACCTGCCCCAGGCGCGACTCGCGGTGGTCGACGTAGGAGTCCAGCACCGTCGCCGGGGCCGTGATGATCGGGCCGTGGCCGGGCAGCAGGGTGCGCACGTCGTGCTCGCGCACGAGGGAGCGCAGCCGGTACAGCGACTCCATGTAGGGGCCCAGCCCGTCGTCGCCGTCGATCACCGTGGTGCCGTGGCCCAGGACGGTGTCGCCGGTCAGGATGGTGTTGTCCGCCTCCACCATCAGGCAGACGGAGTCCTCGGTGTGGCCGGGGGTGGCGATCACCCGTACCCGAAGGCCGTCGGCCTCCAGGACCTCTCCGTCGGACAGGCCGCGTCCGCCGACCCTGGTCCCCGGATCGACCGCGTGCACGGGGGCGCCGGTCAGCTCCGAGAAGTACCGGGCGCCCTCCCCGTGGTCGGGGTGGCGGTGGGTCACCACGGCCATCAGCACCTGGGCGCCCTGCTCCTGCACGGTCCGCGCCACGCGCTCCAGGTGGCGCTCGTCGTGGGGGCCGGGGTCGACGACCACGACCCCGCGCGCGCCCGGCTCCCGCAGGATCCAGGTGTTGGTGCCCTCCAGCGTCATCGGGCCGGGATTGGGGCACAGCACGCAGCTGGCGCGCAGTGTCCCGGAACCGTCGATCCTCATCGCACCTCGCTTCGCTCGCCGAACCGGACCGGGGAGCGGCCGGGGCCGCCGGCACGCGCGGCCCCGCTGCCCGGCGGCTCCTCAGGGAGTCGCGTCGGGTTTCGGGAGAGGGTAGTCCACCCCGTTCGGCACGAAGACGCGCAACTGGCCGCCGACCTCCCGGACAACCGGCTCAATGGGGACGATATCCCGTCGGGCCTCCCGTACTCCCCGGAGGGTCCGGCAGTCCGCGAGTTCGGCGCAGTTCACGACCGTGGGCGGGAGCATCGGCATCCGGCCCGCCTCCCACTCGCCGTGGACGGCGGCGGGGTCGGTCCACCGGGTGAGGTCGGCCTCGCCGCCCACGTCGCGCGAGGCCTGCCCCGGAGGCAGCTCGGCCGCGAAGAACCAGGTGTCGTAGCGGCGCGGCTCGGCCCTCGGGGTGATCCAGCGCGACCACGCGCGCAGCCACTCCGAGCGGAGCACGAGGCCGCGCCGGGCCAGGACCTCGGTGAAGGAGTGGGAGCGGTCGATCAGTCCCAGCCGGTCCCGCTCCCACTCCTCGGAGGAGGTGTCGGGGGTGATGGCCTCCCCGCCCGCGCGCCCGGGTTCGCTGGCCAGCAGGACGCCGGTCTCCTCGAAGGTCTCGCGGACCGCGGCGCACACCAGCGCCCGGGCCGTGCGCACGTCGGTGCCCAGCGTGCGCGCCCATTCCTCGGGGCCGGGGCCGGTCCAGGGCAGGTCGCCGTCGGCGTCGCGCGCGTCCACCCCGCCGCCGGGGAAGACGTAGGCGCCCGGGGCGAACCCCATGGAGCGGACCCTGCGCATGAGCAGGACCTCCATGGGGCCGTCCGCGCCCCCGTCCCGGACACCGCCGCGGGGGCGCAGGAGCATGACCGTGGCGGCCGGGCGGGGCTCGACGGCGCCGCCCGGCGCGGAGCCGCCCGGCGCCGCGCCCCCGTTCCCGGTGCCGTCGCCTGCCGGGACGTCGCGCATCGGCGTACCCTCCTCCTCGGGGACAGAGCGCCGCGAAAAGGGGGTCACCGCACCGGAAGAGGGCGACCCGCTCAGCGGACCTCGACGATCATCTCAACCTCGACCGGCGCGTCCAACGGCAGGGCGGCCACGCCCACGGCGGCGCGCGCGTGCACACCGGCGGCGCCGAAGATCTCGGCCAGCAGGTCGCTGGCCCCGTTCACCACGCCGGGCTGTCCCGTGAAGTCGGGGGTGCTGGCCACGAAGCCGCCCACCTTGACCACGCGGACCACGCCGGACAGCTCGCCGATCTCGGCGCGCACCGCGGCCACCGCGTTCAGCGCGCACCGCGCGGCCAGCTCCTTGGCCGTCTCCGGGGTGACCTCGGCGCCGACCTTGCCCGTAGTGGGGAGCTTCCCGTCCACGAACGGCAGCTGGCCGGACACGTAGACGTGGTCGCCGCTGCGCACCGCGGGCGTGTACGACGCGACCGGCGCGGCCACCTCGGGCAGGGTCAGACCCAGCTCGGCGATCCGCTCCTCGGGGGTGGCCATCACAGCTCCCGCTTCATGTACGCGACGTACTGCTGGTTGCGGGGGTCGGTGCCCTCCGGCAGCGGAGCGGGCACGACGGAGACGAGCTCCCAGCCGTCGGCGCCCCAGTTGTCCAGGATCTGCTTGGTGGCGTGCGACAGCAGCGCCACCGTCTGGTACTCCCACTTGCTCATGCGTCCCTCACCCTTGCTCGCTCACCGGCGGACCGCCCCACGGCGGGGCGCCGCACGTCAACGCCGCCACCTTACTCATCCGCGTGCCCTCCCGCGCCCACCGCGGCACCGCTCCCGACGCCGCTTGGAACGCCCGCATAGACTGCCTGGAGTGAGCGAGAGCGAGCACGGACCGAAGCCTCCGGGGGAGGCCTGCGCGGGAGCACGACTGCACATCGTCACCGGCAAGGGCGGGACCGGCAAGACCACGGCCGCCGCCGCGCTGGCGCTGGCGCTGGCCTCCGGCGGCGCGAGAGTGCTCCTGGTCGAGGTGGAGGGCCGCCAGGGCGTCGCCACCCTCCTCGGCAGCCCGCCGCTGCCCTACGAGGAGCGGGAGATGATGGCCGCGCCCGGCGGCGGCAGCGTGAGCGTGCTGGCGGCCGACGCCGAGGCGGCGCTGCTGGAGTACCTGGAGATGTTCTACGGGATGCGCCGGGCGGGCCAGGCGCTGAACCGGCTGGGCGCCGTGGACTTCGCCACCACCATCGCCCCCGGGCTGCGCGACGTCCTGCTCACCGGCAAGGCCACCGAGGCTGTGCGGCGCCGCCGGGGCGGCCGCCGCAGGTCCGCCGAGGGCGCGCCGACGGCCCCCTTCCACTACGACGCGGTGGTGATGGACGCGCCGCCCACCGGCCGGATCGCCCAGTTCCTCAACGTGAACTCCGAGGTGGCCGGGCTGGCCCGCGTGGGACCGATCCGCAACCACGCCGACCGGGTCATGGAGGTCATCCGCTCGGGGCAGACCCGGGTGCACTTCGTGTCCCTGCTGGAGGAGATGCCCGTCCAGGAGACCCGGGACGGGATCGCCGAAGTCGGCGGGCTGGGGCTCAACGTGGGCGCGGTGCTGGTGAACATGGTGCGGCGGCCGCTGCTGGACGAGGCCGACCTGGCCGCCGCGGCGGAGGGGGAGACGGACCTGGACGCGCTGGCCGCCGGGCTGAAGGAGGCGCGTCTGGATGACGCGCGGGAACTCGCGGCGGCACTGGCCGGAGAACTGCGCGCCCACGCCCTGCGGGTGCGGCTGGAGCGCCGGATGCGTTCGGACCTGGAGGGGCTGGGCCGCCCGCTGCTGGAGCTGCCGCTGCTGGAGGGCGGTGTGGACCGCGCCGCGCTGGACTCCCTGGCGCGGCGGCTGGTCGGGCAGGGGGTGCGGTTGTGAGCGCGGCGGTGGGGGCCGGACGCCTGGACGTGGACGCCCTCGTGGACGACCCCGGTACGCGGATCATCGTGTGCTGCGGCGCGGGCGGGGTCGGCAAGACCACGACGGCCGCGGCGCTGGGGCTGCGCGCCGCCGAACGCGGGCGGCGGGCCGTGGTGATCACCGTGGACCCGGCGCGGCGGCTGGCCCAGTCCCTCGGGCTGGAGTCGTTGGACGACACACCGCGTCCGGTCCCGCTGCCGGAGGGGTCGGGCGGCAGCCTGCACGCGATGATGCTCGACATGAAGCGGACCTTCGACGAGGTCGTCAGGGAGCACGCGGACCCCGAGCGGGCCCGGCAGATCCTGGCCAACCCCTTCTACCAGACCCTCTCCACGAGCTTCTCGGGCACGCAGGAGTACATGGCCATGGAGAAGCTGGGCCAGCTGCGCCAGTCGGGGGACTGGGACCTGATCGTGGTGGACACCCCGCCCAGCCGGTCCGCGCTGGACTTCCTGGACGCGCCCAAGCGGCTCGGCCGCTTCCTGGACGGGCGGCTGATCCGCTTCCTGAGCGCCCCGGCCAGCACGGGGGCCTTCCGGCTGCTCGGCGCCGGGTTCAACCTGGTGACCTCGGCGATCAGCAAGGTCGTGGGAGCCCAGCTCCTCGACGACCTGCGGTCCTTCGTCGCCGCGTTCGACACGGTGTTCGGCGGTTTCCAGAAGCGCGCGGAGCGCACCTACCGGTTGCTCCAGGCTCCGGGGACGGCCTTCGTGGTGGTGGCCGTGCCGGACACGGACGCGATGCGCGAGGCGGCCTACTTCGTGGAGCGGCTGGCCACCGACGCCATGCCGCTGGCCGGGCTGGTGGTCAACCGGACGCATCCGCTGCCCGAGGGGGCGGGCGGGTCCCTGGACGTGCGCGAGGCGGTCGCCGCTGCGGAGGCGCTGGAGCGCTCGGGCACGCGGACGCCGGCCTCGGCGGCCCTGCGGCTGCACGCGGAGAGGGTCCGCACGCGCGGACGCGAGGTCCGGCTGCGGGACGCCCTGCTGGCGGAGCACGGCGGCGTGCGCGTGGCCGAGGTGGCCGCCCTGCCGGAGGACGTGCACGACCTGGCGGGGCTGCGCGACGTCGGCGAGGAGCTGGCGGGCCGGGGCCGGTAGGGCGCTGTCAGCGCTCAGGCCGCAGAGGTGCGCTCGGCGTGCTCGGCCGCGTAGCTGGCGAGGTCGACGCCACCCTCCCTGCGGGCCTCCTCCAGGAGCGGCCCCCAGCTGGTGACGCCGGGGTGCTTGCGCAGCAGGGCGCGGCGCTCGCGTTCGGTCATGCCGCCCCAGACGCCGAACTCGACCCGGTTGTCGAGGGCGTCGGTCAGGCAGTCGGTGCGTACCGGGCACTCCTGGCAGATGAGTTTGGCGCGGTGCTGCGCCGCGCCCTGGACGAACAGCGCGTCGGGGTCCACCCGCCGGCACAGCGCCCTGGTCGTCCACTGGTCGGTCCACATGCCTCTACTCCCCTGTGCGCACCCGGTCCCCGCGCCAGCGGATCCGGTGTCCGGGGCACGCGCGTGCCCCGGCCGGAGGGGAACACCGTGGGCTCCCGCTGCCGCGTGGGGTGCGGTGGTCGACGCCCACCCCTGTTGCCTAGAAGTTACGGATTCGTTCGCCGCGCCAACAGAACCTGATGGACCCCCCTCACGTCTCACCAATATGGCCCGCTCGGGCCATTGCGTGGGGGCCCGGTGGCTCTCCGCATCGGACGGGGTGGGCGTGCCGCGCCGCCGAACCGGTCAGTGCCCGGCCGGCGATAGGCATGAAAAGATGGCATGGGGGCACAGCCCGCGGTACGCGGGTCATTTCCGCGCGTTCGCGCACTATCCGTTCCACATCGGACCACTTCGCACGTACGTGGTCACCTAGTCTGATGGGGTGGGTCAGGGGACATTGCTTCAAAGAATCAGCCAACTGGTCGGCGTCGGCGTCGTCGCTGGACTCCTCGTCGCCGCTCTCGCGCTCCCCGCCGTCGGGGGACTGGGCATCACGGCGCGCAACGTGGCCAGCGGCTTCCTGGAGATGCCCAGCAATCTGGAGACTCCGCCGCCTCCTCAGAGATCGACGATCTATGACAGCGAGGGCGGCGTCATCGCGGAGATCTTCGACCAGAACCGCGAGCTCGTCGAGATCGAGGACGTCTCGCCGGTCATGATCGACGCCATCCTCGCCATCGAGGACGCCCACTTCTACGAGCACGGCGGCATGGACGTGTCGGGCACGCTGCGCGCCGCGCTCCGCACGCTCAGCGGCGACACCCAGGGCGCGTCCTCCATCACCCAGCAGTACGTCAAGAACGTCCAGATCGAGGCGGCCACCACCCAGGAGGAGCTGGAGGAGGCCTCCGAGACGACGATCGCCCGCAAGATCCGGGAGCTGCGTTACGCCGTCGCCCTGGAACAGCGGATGACCAAGGACGAGATCCTCGAGGGCTACCTCAACATCGCCTACTTCAGCGACGGCGCCTACGGGGTCGAGTCCGCCGCGCAGCACTTCTTCCAGGTGCCCGCCAGCGACCTGGAGCTGCACCAGGCCGCCACCATCGCGGGCCTGGTGCGCTACCCCTACCTCTACAATCCCCGCTTCTTCCCCGAGCAGACCACCGACCGCCGCAACGTCGTGCTCGACCGCATGGTGGCCACCGGCGCGATCACCGAGGCGGAGGCCGAGGAGGCCAAGCAGGTCCCGATGGAGGTGGAGATCTCCACCCCGCCCAACGGCTGCGTGCCCAGCGACCAGCCGTTCTTCTGCGACTACGTGGTCCAGGAGATCGAGAAGGACGAGCGCTTCGGCCAGAACGAGACCGAGCGGGCGCGCTGGCTGCGCACCGCCGGACTCCAGATCCACACCACGCTCGACCCGCAGACCCAGGTGTCGGCGCAGGAGGCCGTGGACGAGTGGGTCCCGCGCGAGAACGAGTCCCGCAAGGTGGCCGCCGAGGTGGTCATCCAGCCGGGCACCGGCCACATCCTGGGCATGGTGCAGAGCCGCAACTACGGGCCCGACGAGAGCAAGCTCGGCGAGACCTCCATCAACTTCGCCACCGACGCGGACCGGGGCGGCAGCAGCGGCTTCCAGGCGGGTTCCACGTTCAAGGCGTTCACGCTGGCGGCGGCGCTGGCCGAGGGGATGCCGTTCGGCACCTCGTTCAACTCACCGGCCAGCGTGACCGTCTCCGGGCAGCGCAGCTGTAACGGCGGGACCCTGAGTCCCTGGTCCCCCAGCAACTCCGGCGACACCAACTCCAACACCACGCACAACATGATGACCGGGACGAGGGCCTCGTCCAACACCTACTTCGCCCAGCTCCAGGCGCGGGTGGGCTTCTGCGACGTGATGGAGATGGCCGAGAACCTGGGGCTGCGGCGCGCGGACGGCACGCTGTTCACCGAGAACGAGCGCTCGCTGGCCAACAGCAGCTTCACGCTGGGCAGCGAGGAGGTCTCCCCGCTGCGGGTGGCCAACGCCTACTCGGTCTTCGCCTCGGGCGGGATCCTGTGCGAGCCGCAGGCCATCACCAAGATCATCGACCAGCACGCGCACGAGACGATCGAGATCGAGCCCGAGTGCGAGCGGGTGATCGACGAGGAGGTGGCCGACGGGGTCAGCTACCTGCTGGAGCAGCCCTTCAACGGCGGCACCGCGGCCTCCCTGGGCATCGGCCGTCCGGCGGCGGGCAAGACCGGTACCACCGACGGCTCGGCCGCGGCCTGGTTCGCCGGGTTCACCCCGCAGATGGCCGGTGCGGTCTTCGTCGGCGACCCGCGCGGCCCGCAGCAGTACCCGCTGCGCAACGTCACCATCGGCGACCGGTACTACGGGGTGGTGTACGGGGCGACGATCCCGGGCCCGATCTGGCAGGAGACCATGCGCGGCGCCCACGAGGGCCTGGACGTCGAGCAGCTGCCGTCGCCGCCGTCGCAGTTCGGCTCCACATCGGCTCCGCGCACGGAGGAGGAGGCCAGCCCGGCCAGCGACGACGGCGGCGTGCCGGACGTGATCGGCCGGTCCGAGCAGGAGGCGGTGAGCGTCCTGGAGGCCGCGGGCTACACGGCGAACGTGTCCGCGACCCGGGTCCGCTCCCCCGAGCCCGAGGGCACTGTGGCCGCGGTCAACCCGGACCCGGGGACGCGGCTGCCGGAGGGGGCCACGGTCAACGTGTTCCTCAGCAGCGGCGGCGGGACCGCCAGCGGGCCGG
>NZ_QPFC01000208.1:0-1798 GCF_003427465.1 Nocardiopsis sp. TNDT3
GTTCACCCCCCGTCCCCGGGCGGCCTTCCGCCGGGCCCGGAGGACGTGCCGGGGCCTTTGTCCTTCGCGGTGTCCTCGGCGCCGCCCGAGGGGCGGCCCGGGGCCGGACGGTCGGACGCGGCGCCCACCGGGGCGGCGCCCTTCGCGGAGCCGGTCCTGCCGTCCGTGGAGGAGGCGCCCTTCGCGGACGCGCGCCGACGCGAGCGGTACCACCACAGCGGTCCCGCGCCCAGCACGGCGGCCACCACCAGGAACGGCAGCAGCCAGCCCACGACCACGGCCACGCCCCCGCCGAAGGTCACCAGCGCCCGCCAGCCGCGCTCCAGGCCGCCGAGGAAGCCGATGGAGTCCTCCGAGGGCTCCTCCAGGTAGGTCTCCGGAGGCAGCAGGGTCAGGTTCACCGTCGAGTACGCCGTCTGGTCGCGCAGCGTCTCCAACCGCGCCTGGAAGGCCTCCAGCTCCGCCTGGCGGTCCTGGATCTCGCCCTCCACCCGCAGCAGCTCGTCGACGTTCTCGGCCTCCTCCAGGTAGCCGCGCAGCGTCTCCAGGGCGGTCTCGGAGGACTCGATGCGGCTCTCGACGTCGGCCACCTCCTCGGTGACGTCCTGCACCGACCGCTCCAGGTCGGAGCGGTCGCCCAACCGCGACAGCTCCTCCAGGGCGCCCTCGTAGCCGTCGCCCGGGATGCGCAGCGTCAGCGACCCCTCGGGGGAACCGCCCCGGGGGGTCGACACCCGCTCCGAGGCGACGTAGCCGCCCGCGTCCAGGGTCAGCTCCTTGGCGAGCCCGACCGCCTCGGACACGTCCTCGACCCGTACCGACAGATCGGCGGTGTGGACCAGTTCCCGGTCGCCGATCTCCACCTCGGAGCCGACGGCCGAGCCGCCGCCCTCCTCGGCGGACTCCGGGCCCGCCTGCTCCTCGGGCAGCGCCCGGTCAGCGGACTCTGGGGCCACGGCCGCGGACTCGTTGACGGCCCCGGCGCCGCCGTCGGACATGGGGGAGGCGCAGGACGTGGCCAGGAGGGCCGCCAGGCCCACGGAGAGCACGGTCCCGGCGACACGCCGGGCCGGGGGGAGGGCTGAGGTAACCATGCCCGCTTCGACGTGCTCCGCCGCGGTCCCGTTGCGGCGCCGTGGTAACGACCCGGCAACGGCGGCGTGCGGCGGCGGGGCCGCCCCGGACCGCCCGGGAAGCCGCGCGCGGACCCGACGCGGGCGCGACGCGGATCACGGGGTGTCGCGGGGGAAGGCGGATCACGGTGACCCAGGTCATCTGGGAAGCTGGGGGTATGCCTGAAGCACCGCACGTCGTCGTGGTCGGGGGCGGGGTCTCCGGACTCACCGCCGCGCACCGCCTCCGTGGTCTGGGCGCCGCCGTCACCGTGGTGGAGGCCTCCGACGCCCCCGGGGGCAAGCTGCGCGCCTCACCGGTGGCGGGGGTGTCCGTGGACGCGGGCGCCGAGGCGGTGCTCGCCCGCCGCCCCGAGGCGCTGGACCTGTTCTCCGAGCTGGGCCTGGACGACCGGGTGGTGCACCCCGGCCCCGGCGCCGCCGCCGTCTACAGCCGCGGACGGGTGCGCCCCCTGCCCAAGGGCCAGCTCATGGGCGTGCCCGGCGACCTGCGCGCGCTCGCCCGCAGCGGGGTGCTCTCCGGGGCCGGAACCCTGCGGGCCGGACTCGACCTCGTGCTCCCGCGCACGCCGGTGCGCGGCGACGTGTCCGTCGCCGACTACGTCGGGGCCCGCATGGGCCCGGAGGTCGTCGACCGCCTCGTCGAGCCCCTCCTGGGCGGCGTG
>NZ_QPFC01000209.1:0-4227 GCF_003427465.1 Nocardiopsis sp. TNDT3
CCCGTGACGGGCGCCGCCCACGAACGCGTCAGCCGTAACCGCTCCGGGCGTCCCGGGACCCCCGGGACGCCCGGAGCGCCGTCCCGGCCCGACCGCCATCAGGACGGCCGTACTCAGGCCGACGCCGGAAGGAGGGCGGCCACGTCCTCGGAGCTGACCTGCTCGTAGCCCAGGGCCACGTACAGCTCCTCCAGGGACGGGTACCCCGAACGGCGCGCCACCCCGGTCATCGCCCCCGACGACTCGGCCTCGATGAGCCGGTCCGCCCCCACCAGGGCGATCATCCGCTCCCGGCCGGTGTGCTCCGCCTGCTCGTGGGCGCGCGTGCGGTGCCAGGCGGCGATCGCGACCCGCGCCCTGCCGGTCCTGACCGAGTCCAGCCACCCGCGGTCGGGGGCGGGCACGGACTTGGTGATGATGTGCACCGTCTCCCCTTCGCGGACCCGGGTCGCGGGGCTGACCAGGCGGCCGTCGATGGCCGCCGCCGAGTAGCGGTCGCCGGTGTCGGCGCCGAGCGCGTAGGCCACGTCGACCGGTGTGGCGCCCTCGGGGAGGGTGAGGACCTGGCCCTGCCCGGTGAGCACGGTGATGCTGTCGGCGAGGTCGGTGCGCACGCCCTCCAGGAGTTCCTCGGCCGAGGCCTGCTCCTGCCACCCGAGCAGCCGGGTCAGCCACTCCGGGTCGGTGGTGCGCTCGGTGGTCAGGCGGCCGTCCCTGCCGGTGGCCTGGCGGATGTCGGCGATGATGCCGTACTCGGAGACCTGCTGGGCGTGGGAGTCGCAGATGATGATCTGCACGCGGCGGCCGGACTCGGTGAGGACGGTGGTGTGCAGCGCCCGGTACAGGTTGTACCGGGGGGTGGCGATGAAGTCGCGGAACTTGGCCGGGTAGGGCTTCCACCTGCCGTGGACCGCCCCCAGGGCCAGGTAGGCGTTGCGCTCGTCGCCCTTGACGACGACCACGTACCGGACGGTGTCCAGCGGGTCGGGGTCGCCGGTCAGGCCGGTTCCGGAGGTGAACACCGAGTACGGGTGGCGGGAGCGCACCTCCACCCGCGCCTTGACGCGGAAGGAGGCCAGGCCGTCGCGCAGGGAGACGCGCAGCGCGTCGATCTCGTGGGCGCAGCCCTCGCGGACCCGGGCCACCCGCGTGCTGACCCGTTCGAAGTCCTCACCCTCCAGGTACTCGAAGCACAGGTCCTCCAGGTCGCGCTTGAGCCGGTACACCCCCAGCCGCTCCGCGAGGGGGATGAGGAGCTCCCGGGTGCCCTGGGCGATCTTGACGCGCTTGTGCGGGGGCTGGAACTGGAGGGTGCGCAGGTTGTGGAGCCGGTCGGCGAGCTTGATCAGCAGCACGCGCAGGTCGTCGCGGGCGGCCACCACCATCTTGCGGAAGGTCTCCCCCGCCGCCGCGCTGCCGTACATGGACCGGTCCACCTTGGTGACGCCGTCCACCATGACCCCGACCTCGGTGCCGAACTCCGCCGCGAGGTGGGCCAGGCTGAACGGGGTGTCCTCCACCGTGTCGTGCAGGAGGGCGGCGACCAGCGTCGCGGTGTCCAGGCCCATCTCGGCGAGGATGGTGGCCACGGCGACCGGGTGGATGATGAACGGCTCGCCGCTCTTGCGCTTCTGCTCCTTGTGCAGGTGCTCGGCCACGGCGTAGGCCCGGCTCAGCAGCGCCACGTCGGCCCTGGGGTACCAGCGCTGGTGTTCCCTGACCAGGGCCCGGACCCGGTCGGCGGGGGTGGAGGTGGCCTTGGCCGCGTTGAGCCCCTGCCACCACTGGGTGGACGCCGTCACATCGGGTGCGCCCATCGCGACCCCCTGTCCGCACACTGATCCGAGTCCGAACAGTGTAGTGACCGGCGGCCGCCGTGGGACCGGGAATCCGGAGTCCGCGCTCCCAGACGCCGCACGCACCATCGGCCGCGGGCCCGTGACCGGGCCCGGCCTCAAAGGTCCCCGGCAGGCAGGAGCCGCACCAGGCTGACCTGAGTCCCCTCGTCGGTCCGGGCGTGGGCGGCGCTCACTCTCCACCGACCGGCGGGCAGCGGGACAGGAGCACGCTCGGGCGACCCTTCTCCGGGGTGGACGGTGTCTGGAGAGGACCCCGGAGTGACGGAGTCCATGAGGACGGCGGGGCCGTCCGTCACCCAGACACCGCACTCCTCCCATTCCACGGCGGAATCGGCCAGGACCGCCTCGGCCGCGGCTCTCAGGTCGGCCTCGGAGTCGGCGGCGATCCAGCGCAGGAAAGCACGGTGCTCAGGCAGGTAACAGCCGGGGTCGGGGCCGTCCCCCAGGACCAGTGCCCGCCCGTCGCCGTCTCCCACGGCGATCACCCCGGCCAGGCCGTCCACGGTGCAGGCCCGGTCGTAGTCGTCAGGGGTGTCCGTCTCCCCCCAGATCATCCCCGTCTCGGTACAGCCCTCCCACGCGGGCAGCAGGGAGACGGGGATGGCGAGCAGCGGGCCGCCCATGGACTCGATCCACGTAAGGGAGCTACGGGGCTCGTTGGCTCCGATCCGAGAACTCATGGCACCGAGTGTGTCCCCGGCCAGCGACAGTCCAGCCACGGTCGTCGGTGCCCCTGCCGTGTCCGCGTGGCCGCCGCGGCTACTCGCCGGTGAAGGAGGGCCTGACCCGGGCCAGGGAGGCGCTGACCCCGGCCTCGTGGTCCTTGGTGCCGAGCTGCTTGTTCTGCTCGACGATCTCCCGGTCCAGGGCGGCGGGCAGCGCGGCGAGCAGGTCGGCGCGGAGCGTGGCCTTCATCGAGCGCACGGTCAGCGGGGCGGAGGCGGCGATACGGTGGGCGTGGTCCACGGCCGCCGACCGCAGGGCGGCCTCGTCCACCAGCAGGTCGGCCAGGCCGATGGCGTGGGCCTCGGTGCCGGTGACCCGGCGGGCGGTGTAGAACATGTCGGCGGCCTTCTGGCGGCCGACGATCGCGGGCAGGGACACGCTCAGCCCGAAGCCCTGGTGCAGGCCCAGGAGACCGAAGTTGGCGTGGAAGCGGGTGGAGGGCGCGGCCACCCGGAAGTCCGCCGCGCAGGCCAGGCCCAGGCCGCCGCCCACCGCCGCGCCCTGGACGGCGGCGACCACGGGCACCGGCAGGGCGAACAGGCGCAGCGCCTCACCGTAGATGGCGCTGAGGGTCCGGACCGGGGTGTCGCCGACCCCGCCCGCCGCGAAGTCCACCCCGGCGCAGAAGTTCTTGCCCTCCGAGCACACCACGAGGGCGCGGCGGTCCCCGGTGGCGACCAGTTCCTCGGCGGTGTCCGCCAGCTCCTTGAGGAGGGCGTGGTCGAAGTGGTTGTTGGGCGGTCGGTGGATCTCCAGGACGGCGACATGGCCGTCGAGGCGGACGGACAGTTCCTCGCTCATCGGACGCCTTCCCGTGCGTTCGGTGTGACCGGCCACGATGTTACCGCCGAGTAGGACAACCGCGGGCGACCGCCCCCTCCCGAACGCGCGTGCGACGCGAAACGGACGAACCGGGCACTGGGATTCACCCGCACCACGCGCGCGGCGTGCGGCCGAAGCCGACGGCCGACTCCCCTCCCCCGGTTGCGCCAAAGGCGCCCACGCGCGCCCGCCGGTCCAGCACACTGGCCTTGCCGGTCGCCCAGCAGCGGCGATCGCGCTTCGAAGACGCGAAGACACGAAGGGTTCTGCCATGGCCAGCATTCCGGGCGACCTGCTCTACACCACGACCCACGAATGGGTCCGCCGGGAGCCCGGCGGCACGGTCTCCGTCGGACTGACCGACTTCGCCCAGCGGCAACTGGGCGACGTGGTCTTCCTGGAGCTGCCCGGAGCCGGGGACAGCTTCGACGCCGAGGAGGCGGTGGGCACGGTGGAGTCGGTCAAGGCCGTGTCGGAGTTCTACGCGCCGTTCGGATGCGAGGTGGTCGAGGTCAACACCGAACTCGCGGAGGAACCCGAGCAGGTCAACGACGACCCCTACGACTGCTGGCTCTACCGGGCCCGGCCCTCGGACCCGGGGGCGGTGGACGGGCTGCTCGACGCCGAGGCCTACGCGGAGCTGCTCCGGGAGGAGGCCGAGGAGTAGGGCTCGTCGGCGGGCCCGCATCCTCTCCTCCGCGGACCCGTCGAAGGCCCCGCCGGTCGGCGGCCCGCCCCTGCCGGGGCCCGGCCGCGCGGTCGGCGGCCGGGCCCGCGGGACACGGACCGCAGGGGCCGGGCGCACCGCCTCCCGGTGCGC
>NZ_QPFC01001431.1:0-2139 GCF_003427465.1 Nocardiopsis sp. TNDT3
GATCTCGGCCAGGGCGACCTCCTCGCGGTCGCCGGTGGCGCGGTCGCGCAGCTCCACCAGGCCGTCCTTGAGGCCGCGGCCGACGATGACGCCGGTGGGGACGCCCAGGAGTTCGGCGTCGGTGAACTTGACGCCGGGCGAGACGCCCTTGCGGTCGTCCACGAGGACGCGCAGGCCCCTGGCCTCCAGCTCCCGGGCGATCCGCAGCGACTCCTCGATCTGCTCTCCCTTGCCGGTGCCGACCACGTGCACGTCGGCGGGCGCCACCTCGCGCGGCCAGACGACGCCCTTGTCGTCGTGGGACTGCTCGACGACCGCGGCGACGGCGCGCGAGACACCGATGCCGTAGGAGCCCATGGTGATCCGCCGGGGCTTGCCGTCGGGGCCCAGGGCGTCCACCTGGAAGGCGTCGGTGTACTTGCGGCCCAGCTGGAAGATGTGGCCGATCTCGATGCCGCGCGCGGTGTACAGGGTCCCCCTGCCGTCGGGCGAGGGGTCGCCGTCGCGCACCTCGGCGACGTCGATGGTGCCGTCGGGGACGAAGTCGCGGCCCGCGACCAGTCCGACGACGTGGTGGTCGGCCTCATCCGCACCGGTCACCCAGGAGGTGCCGGTGACCACCCGGGGGTCGACCAGGTAGCGGACCTTGTTGTCCAGCAGCGCGCGGGGGCCGATGTAGCCCTTGACCAGGAAGGGGTTGGCCGCGAAGTCGGCCTCCTCCAGCAGGGCGACCTCGGCGGGCTCCAGCGCCGCCTCCAGGCGCTTGAAGTCCACCTCACGGTCGCCGGGCAGGCCGACGGCCAGCAGCTCCCACTCCTTCGCACCGGGCGCGCGGGTCTTGACCAGGACGTTCTTGAGGGTGTCGGCCTCGCTGAAGTCGCGGCCCAGCCCGGCGCCGTTGAGGAAGTCCACCAGGGTCTGGATGGTGGCGGTGTCCGGGGTGTGGTGGACCGCGGCCTCGGGCAGCCCCTCGACCGGCAGCGCCTCGGGGGCCGGGACGGCCACGGCCTCGACGTTGGCGGCGTAGTCGGACTCCGTGCTGCGCACGAAGGTGTCCTCGCCGGTCGGGGCGACGGCCAGGAACTCCTCCGAGGCCGATCCGCCCATGGCGCCCGACGTGGCCGACACGATCACGTACTCCAGGCCCAGCCGGTCGAAGACGCGGATGTAGGCGGCGCGGTGGTCGGCGTAGGACGCGCGCAGGCCCTCGTCGTCGATGTCGAAGGAGTAGGAGTCCTTCATGTGGAACTCGCGGCCGCGCAGCACGCCCGCGCGGGGACGCGCCTCGTCGCGGAACTTCTCCTGGATCTGGTACAGCGTGACCGGGAAGTCCTTGTAGGAGGAGTACTCCCCCTTGACCAGGAGTGTGAACAGCTCCTCGTGGGTGGGGCCGAGCAGGTAGTCGGCGCCCTTGCGGTCCTTGAGGCGGAACAGGGTGTCGCCGTACTCCTCCCAGCGCCCGGTGGCCTCGTAGTACTCGCGGGGCAGCAGCGCGGGCAGGAGCACCTCCTGGGCGCCGATGGCGTCCATCTCCTCGCGCACGATCCGGGCGACGTTCTCCAGGACGATCTTGCCCAGGGGCAGCCAGGTGTAGACGCCGGGTGCGGCCCGGCGCACGAACCCGCCCCGGACCAGCAGCTTGTGGCTCGGCACCTCGGCGTCCGCCGGGTCCTCACGCAGGGTGCGCAGGAACAGGGTCGACATCCGCAGTAGCACGGCCACTCCTCGTGGGATAAGCAAAGGAATCTGCAATGCCAAGAAAGACCTTGGCGGCTCAAAAAAACCTGGGTTCCCCAGGCTAGCGCGATCACGGACACGCTCGCTCGGGCCTGTGCGTAGTCTTGGGGCCGACGAACGGAGGCGGACGTGGGCAGACGCGGCGCGCGGAGGGAAGCGGCGCCCGGCGGGGACGGCGAGGACGCCGTGCACGACGGGAACCCGGGCACGGAGCTGCTCGCCGACGCCGACCGGCCCGACTCGTGGTTCCTGGTCGTGGACGGTACGCCCCAGTCCCACGTGGACCTGGCCGACCCCTCCTACCTGGACTTCTCCTACATGCGCCGCATCGCGCACGCGGCCGACCTCGTGGCGCCGCCGGAGGAGGCCGTGGACGCCCTGCACCTGGGCGCGGGCGCGCTG
>NZ_QPFC01000210.1:0-5084 GCF_003427465.1 Nocardiopsis sp. TNDT3
GCGGCCGAGGACGGCGATCACGGTGGGGGTGAGGGTCCGCAGAAGGGCCTCATCCATGGCGGGTCACTCCGTGATGGTCGGGGGCGCGGTCAGGAACGGGCGCACCTCCAGCCACTCGTGGATCGGCTTCCCGCCCGCCCCGGGTGCGGCCGACAGCTCCCCGGCCAGTTCGACGGCCCGCTCGTAGGTCTCGACGTCGATCACCATCCAGCCGGCGATCAGGTCCTTGGTCTCGGGGAACGGGCCGTCGGTGACCGGCGGCCGTCCCTCGCCGTCGTAGCGGACGAACGCGCCCTCCGGGGAGAGCGCCTGGCCGTCGACGAACTCGCCGGTGCCCTCCAGCCGGTCGGCGAAGTCCCGCATGTACCGCATGTGAGCCGAGACCTCCTCCGGCGTCCACTGGTCCATGGGCACGTCGTTGACCGGTGCCGGTGCGCCTCGGTAGTGCTTGAGCAGCAGGTACTTGGCCATGATGTCCTCCGTGGGTCGCTCTCGTGGCCCCTGCGGGCCGGGTGCGGTGCGGCCCGTCGCGGGCCGTGTTCACTCCGGGGACGGAGCCGCGCGCGGGTTCTCGACATCCCGCGGTGACTTTTTTCCGACGGATTTCACGGTGTCCGCTTCCTCCACTGTGCCGCAGGACCGCGGACGGGCGCGGGAAGCCGCTTCTCGTCGCGTGCGTCGGCCCTGCCGTCAGCTGAAGCCGGGAGCACCGCGAAGGTCCCCGCCGCCTCGGGGAGCGGTCCGCGACGGCGGGGGGGAACGGTCGGCGGCCTCACTCCAGGACCGCCACCGACCCCCGTTCCACCAGGCGCACGGGCAGCCGCACGGCGGCGCCTGGGCCCTCCACGAGCAGGTTCATGATCCGCTCCCCCAGTACCTCGCGCTCCACGGCGATCGTGGTCAGGCCGGGGTCCAGCAGGGCCGAGGTGGGCAGGTCGTCGTGGCCCACCACGCTGACGTCGCGCCCCACGCGCAGGCCCAGGGAGCGGGCGGCGTCGTAGACGGCGGCGCTCAGGTGGTCGGAGTTGACGACCAGGGCGCGGTGCCCGGGGCGCGCCATCATCTCCGCGGACCTGCGGGCCACCGCCTCGTAGTCCAGGGGTCCGCGTGCCACCGAACCGGCCACCCCGTGCTCGGCGCAGTGGCGTTGGAAGGCCTCCTCGCGCCCCCAGTCGGCGGCCAGGTGCTCGGGGGCCATCAGCAGCGTGGCCTCGCGGTGGCCCCGCTGCGCCAGGTGCGCCACGGCCCGGGCGACGGCCTCCTCGTCGTCGGGGCCGGCCGTGGACAGGCGGCTGGCGGCGCCCTCCCGGTCGGGTTCGGGTGTGCAGTTGAAGGCCACCACCGGAACGTGGGAGTGGCGGTCCATCCACTCCAGGAGGCGGTCGCGCCGCCCGATGGGCGCGATGGCGATCCCGGCGACCGCCTCGGCGGCGAGCCTGCGCAGCGCGGCGCTCTCCCGCTCCTGGTCGTAGTCCGAGCTCATGATCAGCAGGAGCGCCCCCTCGCGGTGCGCGACGGTCTCCATGCCGCGCAGCACGTCCAGGAAGAAGGGGTTGCGCATGTTGCGGATCACCACGCCGTAGGCGGAGCGCCGACCAGTGCGCAGCGCCCGGGCCCGGCCGTCGGCCTGGTAGTCGAGTTCCGCGGCGATCCGGCGGACCCGCTCGGCGGTCGCGGCGGCCACGCGGCCGGTGCCGTTGAGGGCGAAGCTGGCCTGGGCGACCGAGACGCCCGCCCCCGCCGCGACGTCCCGCAGGGTCGCGCGCTTGGTCGGTTCAGGCATGGCTCTCCTCGGGGGGCTGTGACCGTGGACTCGAAAGTACCGCGCGCCCGCTCGGGGCGGGCACCGCCGGGTCGAGGGCGCGGGACGCTGTTCCACCGGTGTTCGGCCTCCGGTCACCGTTTGCGAAACAACAGGTCACCGCACTGATTAATCGTTTAATCACGCACTTCCGCACAGCGGTGTCCGGCGGGCACCGCTGACCCCGAACCCGGAGTCCCCATGACCCTCACCCGCGGACGCGGCGTCCTGAGCGCCGCCGCGATCACCTCCGTCCTCGCCATGACCGCCTGCGGCAACGCCGACCTGCCCCCGGCCGCGGCCACCGGCGACGGCGGCACCGTCATCACCTACAACTCCCCCGCCGAGTGGGGCAACTACGGCGAGGTCCTGGCCGCCTTCACCGAGCGGACCGGGATCCAGGCCCCCAACGACCCGAAGAACTCCGGGCAGGCCCTGGCCGCGCTCCAGGCCGAGAAGGGCGCGCCCGTCGCCGACGTCGCCTACACCGGCATCGCCTTCGCCGGACAGCTCGTGGAGGCCGGGGTCCTGCAGTCCTACGTGCCCGAGGGCGCGGAGGAGGTCCCCGAGGACCTGCGCGATCCCGACGGGAACTGGACGGCCGTCCACACCGGCACCATCGCCTTCATCGTCAACGAGGACCACCTGGACGGCGCGCCCGTGCCGAGCAGCTGGGAGGACCTCCTCGACCCCGCCTACGAGGGCAAGGTCGGCTACCTCGACCCCACCCAGGCGGCCGTGGGCTACTCCGCCGCGACGGCGGTCAACCACGCGCTCGGCGGCGACCTGACCGACTGGGGGCCGGGTCTGGACTACCTGGCCGAGCTGAAGGAGAACGGCGCCTCCACCTCCGCCCAGACCGCCACCGCCAAGGTCGCCCAGGGCGAGATCCCCATCCTCATCGACACCGACTTCAACGGCTACAAGCTCCGCGACGAGGGCGCCGACGTCAGCGTCGTCATCCCCGAGGAGGGATCGCTGCAGATCCCCTACATCGTCGGCCTGGTCGAGGGCGCCCCCAACGCCGACAACGGCAGGGAGCTGCTGGACTTCTACTTCTCCGAGCAGGGCCAGGGCCTCTTCGCGGACGGTTACATGCGCCCGGTGGTCGGCCAGATGCCCGAGGAGCTCGCCGACCGGGTCCTGCCCGAGTCCGACTACGAGCGCGCGATCACCATCGACTACCTCGAACAGGGCGAGCGGCAGCAGGAGTTCATCGACCTGTACCAGAGCGAGGTCGGCTTCTAGTGTCCCCCGGTACCGCGCGCGTGCGCCGCGGCACACCGCCCCCGTGGTCCGCGGCGCTCCCGGCGCTCACCCTCGTCTGCCTGTTCAGCGCCTACCCGGTCGCGGTGCTGGTGGCCAACTCCCTGGGCCTGGGCCGGTCCCCGGCCGACGGGGGCCCCACCCTGGAGCACTACGCCGACGCCCTGTCCTCGGCGGCCGTGCGCGAGTCGCTGGCCGCGTCGGCGCTGGTCGCCGGGGTGGCGGTCCTGGCCACGCTCGTGATCGCCGTCCCCGTCGTCCTGCACCAGGCACGGCAGGACCGTGCCGGGGGCGGCGGGGCCGCCACCGACGCCCTGCTCACCCTGCCCATCGCCCTGCCCGGCATCATCATCGGGTTCTTCGCGATCGTGCTCAACGGCAGGACCGGGCTGCTCGCGCCGCTGTGGGAGGGCTTCGCGGGGCTGGCCTACACCCTGCCCGGCCTGCTCGTGGCCTACGTCTACTTCTCGCTGCCCCGGGTCCTGGGGCCGCTGCGTGCCGCCGCGGCCGGGCTTGCGCCCTCGCTCACCGAGAGCGCCCGCACCCTGGGCGCCTCCAGGGTGCGGGTGCTGTTCACGGTCACCCTGCCCCTGCTGCTGCCCGCGCTCATCGAGACCGGGGGCACGGCGGCGGCGATCGCCCTGGGCGGGTACGGCACGGTCGCCACGCTCTCGGAGGGGATCCGCCTGCTCCCGCTCAACGTCGCCAACGAACTGACCACCGGCTACCGCCTGGCCGCCTCCTCCACCCTGGCGGTGCTGCTGGCGGCCATGGCCGTCGCCGCGCTGGTCCTCGGCCGCGGCCTGGGCCGCCTGGTCGGACGGGCGGTGGCCTCGTGAACCGCGTCGTCACCTGGGCCGTCTGCGCCTTCGTCCTCGTCCCGATCCTGGCGACCCTGGTGGTGGCCACCAGCGTCGACTTCTCCCAGGGCCCCTGGGGCGGCGGGTTCACGCTGGACTGGTTCGCGTACTCCTGGCCCCCGCTGGCTCCCGTCATCGGCCGCAGCCTGGCCGTGGCGGCGCTGGTGGTGGTGCTCAACCTCGCCCTGGGCGGTCCGCTGGCCTGGTGGGTGGCCCGCCACCCCTCGCCGCTGACCCGGCTGACGGGGTACCTGGTCAACGTGCCCCTGGCCGTGCCGGGCATCGCGTTGAGCGTCGCCCTGGTGAGCGCCTACGCGGCGCTGCGCCCCAGCGGGCTGCTGCTGGTCATGGGCCACGTGGTGTTCACGCTGCCCTTCACCCTGGCCGCCCTGGTGCCCGCGCTGGCCGACGACGACCTGCGCCTCAACGAGCAGGTCGCCCGCAGCCTGGGGGCCGGACCGGCCAGGGTGCTGGCCACGGTCACCGTCCCCAGCTGCCTCATCGCCATCACCCAGGCGATGACGATGGTCTTCGCCCTGTCCTTCGGCGAGTTCAACATCTCCTTCTTCGTCAATCCGCCCGCCACGCCCACCGTGCCGTTCGCCCTGTTCGACTCCTACTCCACCCAGAGGCTCGAACCCGCGTCCGCGCAGTCGATCATCTTCATCGCCTTCGTCGCCCCGGTGCTGACGGCCATCGTGCTGGCCCGGCGGCACGCCCTGAGGAGCACTCCGTGACCGATCTCCGTGAACCCGGGACCCGCGCGTCCGACCCCGCCGCTCCCACGCCCGACGACGCCGCCCGCGCGTCCGGCCTCACCGTGTCCGACCTGACCATCCGCTACGGAGACACCGAGGCCGTCCGGGGGGTGTCGATGGAGGTGCTGCCCGACGAGACCGTGGCCGTCGTGGGCCCCTCCGGCTGCGGCAAGAGCAGCACCCTGCGCGCGGTGGCGGGGCTCACCCCGGTCGCCGAAGGGGGCATCGGCCTCGGTGGACGCGACATCACGCACCTGGACCCGGCCCGCCGGGGCGTGGGCCTGGTCCCGCAGAACTACGCGGTGTTCCCGCACCTGAGCGTGGCGGGCAACATCGCCTACGGCCTGCGCGCCCGGCGGCTCCCCGCCGACCGCAGGCGCCGCCGGGTCGCCGAGATGC
>NZ_QPFC01001432.1:0-1590 GCF_003427465.1 Nocardiopsis sp. TNDT3
CCGGCGGAAACCCGCCGCGAACGCCCTGAACCCCGTGCGTTCCGGGTTCCACGGAGTGAGGCGGCGTCCGCCCGGCGGGCGTCGCGAGGCGTGCAGGTCGCGCCTGGACAGTGGCATTCTTCGGGCCCTGCGGGGTAGAAAACGCACAGTTCCGCAGCGGGTCCAGCCAGTCCGCCGGGGAACCGACAACGAAGCATCGCGCCCCCCGGCGGCACATCCACGCGGAACGGGCGCCGGTACGCGGGGAGGTGGTGAGCGCCCGTCATGCGCGAAGCAGTAGCGTCCGCCCTCGCCGAGCTGGCACGCCGGGACGAGCGGGCGGCCGACATGGCCCGGTCGGCCCTGGACACGCTGGCTCCGGAGCAGGAGATCGAGAGGCTCAACCAGCACGCCGTCCAGCGGTTCTGCTGGTTCGAGCTGCCGGTCCGCTTCCACGACCGCGCCGAGGACCGGCTGTTCGCGGTCCGCGCCCTGGGCAACCTCTTCGCCCTCCTCCAGCTGCACCGGTACGCGCAGATCTGCTCGGCGCCGGAGACCGCGGCCCTGCTCACCGTCTACGAAGGCGACCACGCCGCGGGCCTGGCGATGTACGAGCGGCTCATGTGGGAGTCGGGCGTGGAGCCGCCGGACCTGCCCGAGCTGACCTGGGGGACGGCGGTCGGCGACGCCGAGATCCTGGCCCGCGACGAGACCGCGTCGGCGCTGGAGCTGGCGATCACCCTGGGCGACGTGCGCCCCGGCAAGCGCGGATGGCGGCCCGCCCAGGAGCGGTTCGCCCGGTCGTTCCTCACCCAGCCGGACAACCGGGGGCTGAGCCACCTGGACCGGATCCGCGAGGAGCGGGTGCGGGCCTGGTTGAGCTCGTCCGCGCACCCGCACCGCCAGCGCCTGTGGCCGCTGGTGGGCCAGATCATCGCGGGCGCCGACGTGCCGCGCGGGGCCGAGGCCGCGATGGCGCCGCTCCAGCGGCTGCTGGACCTGGCCGCGGAGGGGATCGCGCTCACCCAGATCGGCTACATCTCGCCGGGCGTGGTGCGCCAGATGTGCGAGGACTTCGGGTGGCGGACCACCCCCGAGCCGCCGCGCAGCGAGACCGACGCCACCCAGCTCATCGCCCTGCACCAGGCGCTGCGGGGCATGCGCGCGGTGCGCCGGTCGGGCCGCCGCCTGGTCCTGACGCGGCGCGGGCGCCAGCTGCGGGAGGACCCCGAGGCGCTGTGGCAGGCGGCCACCGAGACCCTGTGCCGCACCGGGGGCCTGGACCAGGCCGCGGCGGAGACGCTGCTGGGCATGCTGCTGGCGCGCACCCCGCAGGGCAGCGGTTCGCACGCGCGTCGCGGCGAGTCGGACGTGGAGGCGGCCGAGAGGGCGCTGACCGAGTCGGGGTGGGTCCCGGCGGAGCCCCCGGCTCCCTCGGGCAGGCACGCCGCGTCGCACCGGCGCACCGCGGAGGCCGCCTCGGACCAGGTGCGCGCGCTGGTGATGGCGGTGAGCTGGCTGCTGGAGACCCTGGGCCTGCTCACCGACGACGACGGAGCCGGACGCCGGGAGCTGACCGCGCCGGGGCGGGCGTTCGCGATCGCCTGCCTG
>NZ_QPFC01001433.1:0-1438 GCF_003427465.1 Nocardiopsis sp. TNDT3
CCCGTGGCCGCGCCTGCGGCCGGCCACGGGTCCGCCGTTCCCCCGCCGGTGCGGACGGCCTCCTCCCTACTGCCCGAGCACCGGGTGGCCGCTGGCGATCGAGATCCGGTTGAACGCGTTGATGAGGGTGGTCGTCCACTCCACCGCGGAGATCTGGGCGGTGGTCAGATGGGCCGCCGCGCGAGCGTTGACGGCCTGCCGGTCGACGGTCGGATCGAGCACCGTCAACGACTCCGCCAGTTCGAGCGCGGCCCTCTGCTCGTCGGTGAACAGCCCGGCCTCGCGCCAGGCCGGCAGCACGTCCAGGGCGCCCTGCTTCACCCCCGCCTTGCGCGCCTTGGGGAGGTGGACGCTCAGGCAGGTCGGACACCCGTTGATCTGGGACACCCGGATGTTGACCAGTTCGATGGTGTCGTCGCCCAGGCCCGCCTCCCGCGCCGCGGTTCTGGAGGCCGCCGCCGCCTTGAGCATCGCCCCGTAGACCTCGGGGTGCTCCTTGTCGATGTAGGGGCGCTCCGCTCTCACGCGCCGCCCCCCCTCGACGGTCTCCTTGACCAGGGCGAGGTCGGTCGGCCTGGGCCGACGGAACCGTCCGCCCCGGGCCGTGTACTCGTCGCCGTGCTCCCGCAGGTGCTTGGAGAAGAGCGGGCACACGGGGACGACGGTGAGGTTGCGGCGAGCGCTGTCGGCCAGCGCCTCACCGACCAGCAGCCCGGCCAGGCCCCGGCCGCCGAACTCCGGTGCGACCTCGGTGTGGAAGAAGACGCGCTCGCCGGGTGCCTGGGGCGGGTCGACGAAGTCCGCGCGCCCGGCGGTGGTGCCGTCCTCCAGACTCACGGTGTAGGCGCTGACGGCGCGTGTCTCGTCCAGCGCGACGTGGACGACGGCGCCGGTCCTGTCTGTTCGCGGCTCTGTCACGGAAGGCCTCTCTGGTGGGGACGGTGTTCGGCTCGGTCGGCGGCGGTCCGGACCGGGGGGTGGACGCCGGTCCGGGCCGCCCGGGGCGGGCACGGCGGCGGGTTCTCGCCGCGACCGGAACGGGAACCCGCCGTGGGGATCGGTCGTCGCGCCTCAGCCCGTCGCTGTCGCGGAGGCGTTTCCGGTGTCGCGGGCGGAGAGCAGCGAGGCGTGGGTGGGCGCGTCGGGCACGTGCGCGGGCCGCCCGGCGGCGAACTCCTCGCGCAGCACCGGCACGACCTCCTCGCCGAGGACGTCGATCTGCTCCAGGACCGTCTTCAGGGGTGTCCCGACGCCGTCGACGTTGAACAGCTGGCGCTGGTAGTGGCCGAAGCTGTCACGGAAGGCGAGGGTCCTGTCGATGACCTGCTGGGGGCTGCCGACGGTCAGCGGGGTCTGGTCCATGTACTCCTCCAGCGACGGTCCGCCGCCCATCAGGGGGTGGTGGTCGAAGTAGGGGCGGAACTCCCTCACCGCGTCC
>NZ_QPFC01001434.1:0-2895 GCF_003427465.1 Nocardiopsis sp. TNDT3
ATCCTGGTCAGTGCTCCGGAGATCTGCTTCCAGTACGCCATGTCAACCTTCTCCGTCCATTCGGGGGACTGCGCTGAACTGTCAGGAACACATGTGGCACAGCCGGTCCTGGGGAGACCGGTGCACCTGTGGGGCGACGGTGGACGCGAAGAATTTCGACGGCTCGCGGACATCGGCCGCTCGACCTTTCCTCTTCCAGAAAGGAATTCTCTGAATGGGGCTGGTGCGACGATGTTCCGCGTCTTCTCGGTGGAGCCGTGGAATCTTCGCCTTTCCCGGTCTCGCGCGTCGCTGCCGTTGAGATGCCCGAGGGTGGGGGAGTGCAATCCCTTTGGACCCGTTTCGGCCAATGTTCAGAAAATTATTCCCACGCAAAAAGATCCGTGATATGGAGATGGCAAATCCACTATAGGAGAAAAAGTATAAGATTCCCGGAATGTATTCCCGTGTGCCGACGGTGGTCCAGGGGCATGGAGCGTCCGGAGGCCGGTCGTCGTTCGGCCGACGTCGTTGCCCGCGTGGGCTGTTGCGGCGGCGGCACGGGAACTCATCGCGAAGCGGTTCCGATCAGGGTTCCCACATGGTCGGCCTCCGGGGCCGCCTCCTCCCACACACGCACCTCACGGAACCCGTGGCCAACCAGGATCTCCTCCCACACCGCGGGCTCGTAGGCCCACCGGTACACCCACACCTCCCGGCCGTTGAACCCGCCTCCGTACATGCCCTGCACTCCGTACGACCCGGGAACCGCGGGGGCGCAGGAGAACACGAACCTTCCACCGGATTCCAGACGGTCGTGCACCAGCGGGAACAGCACGCCGGGATCGGTGAACCAGGCCGCTCCCCACACCGAGTAGACGGCGTCCCACCGCTGGCCGGTCCCCGCCAGGAACTCGACCGCGTCCGCGTGGTGGAACTCCGCGCCCAGGTGTCCCCACTGGTGGCGGGCGTGCTCCACCGACACCGGTGACACGTCCACTCCCGCGGCTTTCACCCCTCGGGAGGCCAGCGCGGCGACGGCGTTGCCCCGCCCGGGGCCCCAGCTCCAACGCGGAGGCGGGTTCCCCCAGCGGTTCGAACCCGGGGCCGTGCCCCGGGTACTGGGTCCACTCCAGGGCGGTGGCCAGAGCCTCCTCCGGGTCCTGTGGGGTGACGCTCTGGGCGTAGCGGTCCCAGTAGCTCGGGACGTCCGTGGTCGGGTTGCCCATGGTCGTGGTCCTCGTGACGCGGCGTGCAGGAACCGGACCAAGGTAGCCACGCCGCGGCCGGGGCAGCAGGGGAATGGCGAAACAGACCGCCACCCGCGCAGGTGTCTACCTCGCCCGGGTCCGGCGCGGAACAGGCAGCGGTGGACCGACCCGCGGGTGCACGGGGCGTCCTGGAACGCGAAGCCGCAGCGTGCCCGGGTCGGGGTTCGCGAAGTCGGGTGTTTCCGGCCGTTTCTGCGTCTTTCCGAGGCGATCCCATGCCATGATTTTTGGGGTTCGCTGATGGGAACCGCCGACTACTGATGGGGAAGACACGTGGCTGAGCGCCAGACCGGCACGGTGAAGTGGTTCAACGACGAGAAGGGGTACGGCTTCATCACGCCGGAGTCCGGGCCCGACCTTTTCGTTCATTTCAGGGCGATCGAGGGCACCGGCTTCAAGTCGTTGCAGGAAGGCCAGACGGTCAGCTTCGAAGCTGTCCAGGGCCAGAAGGGCATGCAGGCGGACAAGGTTCAGGTGGAAGGGTAGGCAAGGCCCGCCTGAACTGAAGCGCGCGAAGCCCTCGAACCCGGTCTCCCGGGCGCGGGGGCTTCGTCGTGTGCGGCGCGAACCACCCCGGCCGGTGGTGTCGGCGGCGTCCTCATGGGCCGCCCGGTCGAGTCCGGAGCGTCGCGCCGGGTCGGGGATGGCTACCGGGCCCGGCCCTCCGGGTTCTGTTCCTTTTTCGTGCCAATCGGAAAACACAGAGCAAAACCGTTCTATGTGAATTGTTGCGCAAAGCAGACAGTTCAGGCTTCTGGCATGTGCGGACTTGACGGAAAATTACGCGAACCCGTGTTCGCTGCGCTAGCGTGTTCCCCGAAAAGGAAAATCCCGGCCGGTGCTACCAACACCGAGCCGGGATTTGGCCGACGCCTGCGTGAACAAGCGTCCGGCCGTGCCACCTGCCTGCTAGAACCAGGAAGGCGACTCGTCGTGGAGTCTACCGCCCCCGCTCCCCGTGCCACCACCGAACGCCGTGATTCGGGCCGGTTTTTCGGCCCGCGTCAACGCCCCCGCAAGGCAATGCACGGAATTGGTTTCATACCGGACATCTGGGTCAATGAAGCCCGCGAAGCCGGACTCTTCCCCACATCCCGCGCTTTCATCGCCGCCACGGTCATCGCCCGCGCCGCCGACCTCGACGGCCGCTGGTGCTTCCTCTGCCTGGACACCCTGGTCAGCCGGTCCGGCCACCTGCTCAGCCTCTCCGTGGCCAAGGGCGCCATCGCGGACCTGGTCGCCGTCGGACTGGTCCGCAAGCTCGACCCCGGTCAGACCCGCGCATTCTTCGCCGGGGACATCAAGGAGCGCACCCGCTCGCACGACCGGCTTCCGATCGTCCTCGAACTGCTGATCCCCGCCGAGGACTTCCCCGAACCGGTCCGCGAGGAGATCAACGCCGTCCGCGCGGCACTGGGGGAGGAGCCCCTGGACGAGACCACCCGACCCAGGATCAGGAAGGCCGCGACGGTTCGAATCGACCTCGGCGACGGGTCGAATCGACCCACACACCTATATCCCATTCACCTCTCCTCCGACGAGCGCCCCGATGCGGCCCCTGCCGGTCGGTGCCGGGCGAACTCCCGCGCCCACCGGCCCCGCCCCGACCACCCGAGCCGAACGGGGCGGGGGAGGGGCCGGACGT
>NZ_QPFC01000211.1:0-6624 GCF_003427465.1 Nocardiopsis sp. TNDT3
GGAGCGGGGCGAGGGCGGGCAGCCAGGTGTGTTCCTTGCGCAGCAGCGCGTCCGCGGACCGCGTCGCCCAGGGCAGCCGGACGGCGAGGTCGTCGCCGAGCCGCCACACCTGGTTGTCCCAGCCGCGCGCTCCGAGTCTGAGGGGCAGGTCCGCCAGGTCGGGGTGCCGCTCGCGCAGCAGGTCCCGGACCAGGTCCTCGGTGATGTCCGTTCCGTGGGTTGTCATCAACGGCAACGATAGAGGGGCGGTGGGTTCGGCCGGTGGACGGTTACCGGCCGTGGGGGCGGGCGCCCCGCAGGAACTGCTCGACCGCGGTCTCGACCAGCCCGTCGAGCCTGTCCGCGTCGATCATGCCGCCGTTGACCATCGTCGCGATGCCCTGCACGGTCGCGTACAGGATGATCCCGATGCGCTCGGGGTCGCCGTGTTCGAGCGCGCCGCGCTCCTGGCCCTCCTCGATCAGCTCGCTGACCTGACCGAAGGCGGCCTCGGCCGCCTCGACGAGCCGTGTGGCTCCCGGCCGGTGTTTGCCGGAGTTCATCAGTTCGAGCAGCGCGGCGTTCTCGGTGGCGAAACGGGCGAAGGCCAGCACGGCCCCGTGCACCCGTACGTCGAACGCGTCCCCGGCCTCCGCCAGCGCGGTGCGCAGCGCCTCGCCCAACCGGACGAACCCCGCCTCGGCCAGGGCGTCGAGGAGCGCCTGCCGGTCGGCGAAGTGCCTCCGCGGCGCGGCGTGGCTCACGCCGACCTCCCTGGCCAGGTCCCGCAGGGAGAGCTGGTCCGCTCCGTGCTCGCGCAGCTGGCGCGCGGCGGCGTCGAGGATCGCGCTGCGGAGGTTGCCGTGGTGGTAGGGGCGCTGCCCGGCGGGTGGGGTCACGTCCGCCATCCTAACACGCGATGTTTGCATTGACATCATTGTTTGCACTGACTACATTCGGGGCCATGCCACCGTTGTCCGTCGAAGACGTCCCTTCCATGACCGGCCGCACCGCCGTCGTCACCGGCGCGAACAGCGGGATCGGACGCGTCACCGCCCGCGTCCTCGCCGAACGCGGCGCCCGGGTCCTGCTCGCCGTCCGCGACCTCGACAGGGGCCGCGCCGCCGCCGCGACGATGGCCGGTGACGTCGAGGTCCGCGAACTCGACCTCGCCGACCTGTCCTCGATACGGGCGTTCGCGCGGCGGCTCACCGAGCCCGTCGACCTGCTCGTCAACAACGCCGGCCTGTCGCTCCCGCCGTTGTCCCGCACCGCCGACGGTTTCGAGTCGCAGTTCGGGACCAACCACCTCGGCCACTTCGCGCTCACGAACCTGCTGCTGCCGCGGATCCGGGGAAGGGTCGTCACGGTGGCCTCGCTCGCGCACCTGATCGGCTCGATCGACTTCGCCGACCTCAACTGGGAGCGCAAGCCCTACCGGGCCTATCCCGCCTACGGCCAGTCCAAACTCGCCAACCTCCTGTTCGCCTCGGAACTCCAGCGGCGCCTCGCCGAGGCCGGTTCCCCGGTGACATCGACGGCCGCCCACCCCGGAATCTCCGCCACGAACCTGATGAGGACGGAGGGGCGCGGCCTGTGGCTGCGGGCGAGCCAGGCACTGATCGGTCTGGTCACGCAGAGCGCGGAACAGGGCGCCCTGCCCACGCTCTACGCCGCCACGGCGGACGTCCCCGGCGACAGCTACGCCGGTCCCCGCCGCATGATGGGGCTCCGGGGCGCACCGAAGCTGGTCCCACGCGCGGCGAAGGCGCGCGACGTCGACGCCGCGCGCCGACTGTGGCGGGCCTCCGAGGAACTCACCGGAGTGGCCTTTCCGCTGAGGACACCTCACACCGCCTGACATCCCCAGCGGCGCCATGAACCCGACCGTTCACCGACTCCGCCGCCGTCGACACCGGCGCGCCCCAGGAAAGGAACGTCCCCTGACGCGGACACACCACACGCGGCCCCACGACGCCGAACTCAGGCGTCTGCTGGACCGGGCCGAGATCAGCGAGGTCCAGACCCGCTACGCCACCGGAACCGACTCCCGTGACTGGGAGCTGTTCCGCTCCTGCTTCACGGACGAGGTCGAGGTCGACTTCGGCGAGGGCTTCGGCCCGCCGGCCGTACGCCTCACCGCCGACGCGTGGGTCGCGGGTACCGCGCCGCGGACGGAGTCCTTCCAGGCCGCGCAGCACATGCGCACGAACCACGTGGTCACCTTCGACGGGGACGACCACGCCACGTGTATGGCCCACGTGCGGGCGAGCCACCACCTGCCCAACAGCCTGGGCGACAGCGACCGGGCGGGAGAGGATGTCAAACGAACCGGTTCGCCCGCACCCTGAACGGCTGGCGCGTCGCCGGCGTGAAGCTGACGCCCCTGTGGATGACCGGGAACTTCGGCGTCTTCCAGTCCGCCCTCGCCGCAGAGGGCGCCGCCTGAGACGGCGGTACCCGAGCCGAGCCCCGGACCGCGCGGCGGACGGGGCTCAGCCCGCCGGAGCGGACTCCCAGCGCGCGAGGCCCTCGCGGAACCCGTCGGCGGCGGTGAACACGTGGCCGCCCATGCCCAGCGCCTCGGCGGCCCGGACGTTCTCCTCGCGGTCGTCGACGAAGAGGATGCGCCCCGGCTCCACGCCCAGGGCCTCCTGGCACCACCGGTAGGCGCCCGGTTCGGGCTTGGCTCGGCGGATACGGCAGGAGAAGGCGCGCACGTGGAAGCGGTCGAGCCAGGGGTGGTGCGCCTCGTAGTGGGCGGCCAACTCCTCGGGGATGTTGGACAGCAGCCCGATCCGCCGGCCGGAGGCCGCGAGCTCCCCGACCAGGGCGACCATGGTCTCGTCCACGGCGCTCCAGCTGGCGACGTCGGCCTCGACGAGCGCGGCGATGCGCTCCCCGTCGAAGCGCGTGCCCAGGTCCTCGCCCACGCCGCGCCAGTACTCGGCGGCGCTCACGTCCGCGCGGTCGTAGGGCTGGCGCCGCGCCCAGTACGCCTCCCAGAAGGCCGGGGCTGGTGCGCCCGCGATCCGGACCAACCGGTCCCTGCCCTCCTCGGACTGGTGGCGGGCAAGGACGCCGAACAGGTCGAAGAGCACGGTCAACAGGACACACCTTCCTCACGGCACCGTCGGGAACCCGTCCAGATCGTACGCGGTCGGGCACCGCGTGACCGATACACGTCGCGGGCCAAACGATGGACATCTTTTGGCCCGTGGGCGTTTTGTCCGTGACCCTCGGCTTCCCGACGTGTCCACTCTGGGGACGAGCACTGTGCGACGTGGAAGGGACACCAGACGTGAGCGGAGCCAGACAGGCCGGGGACGAGTCGGTTCCGGCGGGGGAGGGCAACATCGTCCACGTGACGATGATCGCCGCGGCCGCGGCGATGGGCGGTTTCCTGTTCGGCTACGACAGCGCGGTCATCAACGGAGCGGTACCCGCCATCCAGGAGTACTTCGGAGTGGGCCCCGCCACGCTGGGCTTCACGGTCGCCGCCGCGCTCCTGGGCTGCGTGGTGGGCGCCGCGGTCGCGGGGGCCCTGGCCGACCGCCTCGGCCGCATCCGCACCATGCAGATCGCCGGTGTGCTGTTCGCGATCAGCGCCGTCGGCTCGGCGCTGCCGTTCAACGTGTGGGACCTGACCGCCTGGCGGATCCTGGGCGGTGTCGCCATCGGCCTGGCCTCGGTGATCGCCCCGACCTACATCGCAGAGGTGTCGCCCGCGGCCTACCGCGGCCGCCTGGCGTCGTTGCAGCAGCTGGCCATCGTGCTGGGCATCGCCGCCTCGCAGCTGGTCAACTACGGCATCGCCCAGATGGCCGACGGCACCGCGAGCGGCATGCTGGGGCCGATCCAGGCCTGGCAGTGGATGCTGGGCGTCGAGGTCCTGCCCGCCCTGGTCTACCTGGGGCTGAGCGTGCTCATCCCCGAATCTCCCCGCTACCTGGTGCGCGTGGGGCAGACCGAACGCGCCCGCCGCATCCTGGCCGACGTCGAGGGCGGCGGAGCCGAGCGGGTGGACAAGCGCATCGGGGAGATCCGCGAGGCGCTGGGTTCGGAGGTCCGGCCCAGGCTGAGCGACCTGACCGGCCGCTACGGTCTGCTGCCCATCGTGTGGATCGGCATGGCCGTCTCGGCGTTCCAACAGCTGGTCGGGATCAACGTCATCTTCTACTACTCCAGTTCGCTGTGGCAGTCGGTGGGGGTGGAGGAGTCGGCCTCGCTGCTGCTGAGCCTGTTCACCTCCATCGTGAACATCGTGGGTACGTTCGTGGCGATCCTGCTGGTGGACCGGGTCGGCCGCAAGCCGCTGCTGCTGGTGGGCTCGGCCGGGATGACGGTGGCGCTGGCGCTGGCCGCCTACGCCTTCAACCACGCGGTGGTGCGGGGCGAGGAGGTGACGCTGTCGTTCGGCTGGGGCGCGGTGGCGCTGACCGCGGCCAGCCTGTTCGTGCTCTTCTTCGCGCTGTCGTGGGGCGTGGTCGTGTGGGTGCTGCTGGGGGAGATGTTCCCGCTGCGCATCCGTGCCGCGGCGATGGGCGTGGCCACCGCGACCCAGTGGCTCACCAACTGGCTCATCACCGTGAGCTTCCCGAGCCTGCGCGACTGGAGCCTGAGCGGCACGTACCTGATGTACGCGTTCTTCGCGCTGGTGTCGTTCTTCTTCGTGCTGAGGTTCGTGAAGGAGACCCGCGGCAAGACCCTGGAGGAGATGCGGGGCTGAGGGTTCAGCGCTCCAGGTCGATCTTGCGCTGGAGGAACTCCTCCCGGTCGATCTGGCCGCGCGCGTATCTGAGCCGCAGCTCCTCCTCCGCCGCGTCCACGGCCTGCGGCGCGGGCGCGGCGGGGGTCCGGCGACGCCCCGGCCGGGCCAGGTCGGCACGGGCCGCGCCCGCCACGGACGCCACCGTGACGACGAAGAAGACGCCCAGCGCCACCATGATCATCATGACGACCGCGGCCATGACGTAGGTCATCGTCTGCTCCCCACTCCTGGAAGAAACGCTCCTCTCCTTCCTGTGTACCCCTGACCGGGGTTCTTCTCCAGGGGTCCTTCGCGCCTGTGGACAACCGCCCCGTCCGGATCGCCGTAACCTGGATTGTCGGGATACGGACGAAAAGGGTGGTTATGCGCGTCCTCCTCGTGGACAACCACGACTCCTACACCTACAACCTCTTCCAGCTCCTGGCGCGCGTCCTCGGCCGGACCCCGGCGGTGCTCACCCACGACGACCCCCGCTGGGACCGGCTCGACCCGGCGGACCTGGACGCCGTGGTCGTCTCACCGGGCCCGGGCCGCCCCCAGAACCCCCGCGACCTGGGCCGCGTCCCCGAACTCCTGGCCCGCACCCGGCTGCCCGTCCTGGGGGTGTGCCTGGGCCACCAGGCCATCGCCCACCTGGCCGGGGCGGACGTGGTCTCGGCCCCCCAGCCCCGCCACGGCCACCTGTCCCGGATCCGGCACACCGGCGCGGGCCTGTTCGCGGGCCTGCCCCAGGGCCTCACCGCCGTCCGCTACCACTCCCTGGCCGTTCCCGAGCCCCTGCCCGAGACGCTGACGGCCACCGCATGGGCCGAGGACGGCGTGGTCATGGGCCTGGAGCACCGCACGCTGCCCCGCTGGGGCGTGCAGTTCCACCCCGAGTCGGTGGCCAGCGAGCACGGCGCGGAGCTGGTCGCGAACTTCCTGGACCTGGCCCGCCCGCACACCGCCCTGGCGGCCGCGCCCCCGGGCCCGCCCTCGGAACGGGACGCGGCCGCCCGGGGCGGGAAGGCCCCGACGGCGGTGCCCGGAGAGCGCCCCGACGCCCCCGCGGCCGCGGGGGCTCCGACCGTCCGCATGCGCGAACTCCCCATGGCCGTGGACACCGAGGCCGCCTTCGCCCGCCTGTACGGCGACGCCGAGTACGCGTTCTGGCTGGACAGCTCCCGTCCGGAGGGCCCCGCGCGCTTCTCCTTCCTCGGCGCCGCCACCGGCGAGGTGCTCACCTACCGCGTCGGCGGCCCCGTCACCGTGCGCGCCGCGGACGGCACCGAGCACCGCGAGCCCGGCAGCGTCTTCGACGCCCTCGACCGCCGCCTCCCCCCGCCCTCTCCCTCCGGCCTGCCCTTCGACTTCACAGGAGGGTACGTCGGCTACCTCGGCTACGAGCTCAAGGCCGACTGCGGCGGCGACAGCGCCCACACCTCGTCCGAACCCGACGCGGTGTGGCTGCGCTGCGACCGGTTCGTGGCCGTCGACCACCACCGCGACCGCACCTACGCGGTGTGCGCCGACGACCTCCCCGGCGGCGACGCCTGGCTCGACGCGACCCTGACCGCCCTCACCGACCTGCCGCCGCTGTCGGCACCCGTCCCCGCCGCCCCGTCCGCCGACCTGGCCCGCCTGCTGGAGCGCCCGCGCGAGGACTACGTGGCCGACGTCAAGGAGTGCCTGGCCGAGCTCACCGCCGGGGAGAGCTACGAGATCTGCCTGACCAACCGGGTCCGCCTGCCCCACGACGGGGGAGACCTGGACTCCTACCGCCGCCTGCGCGCGGCCAGCCCCGCGCCCTACGCCGCCCTGCTGCGGCTGGGGCCCACGAGCGTGCTCAGCGCCTCGCCCGAGCGCTTCCTGCGCGTGGACGGCGACCGCGCGGC
>NZ_QPFC01000212.1:0-13919 GCF_003427465.1 Nocardiopsis sp. TNDT3
GGGTGGGGTGGAGGCGGTACTGGAGCGGTACGGGCCGCCCGGCCTGGATCGGCGGCGTCGTGGAGGACGCCTGCGCGCTCGCCCTGGCGCGCACCGCCTGCCGAGGGCTGCCCGCGGACGGCTCCGCCCGCGGCTGAGGGGGGACCGCCCCGGTCGCGGTCCGCGTGACGCCCGGCCGGTCACGGCGTCCGTCACGGTCCCCTCCTCCCGGCGCCCGCTTTCGGTCACACTCCGTTTACGGTCGGGACGAATCCGGCATCGGCACCGGTCACACTCCACCCGCCGCGCGCCCGGAGACCGGCACGGGGCCGCCGCGGCGGGTTTGCTGCGCGGATGGTGCGGTTATGGTCCAGAACACACCGCTGTTCCGGGAACGGGCGGATGGTTCGGAGCGTTGGGTTACCTCTGGGGAGGTACCGCGAACCCTCCGGACGAACCCTTTCGAACACCACAATCTGAGGACATCTGTGACCGGGCAGCCCACTCCATCCACGGCCGAGACCGCTTCGGCCCCACCACAAGACGACGAGAGCGCGCGGGCGGGGCGCCTCATCATCCCGCTGCTCCTGGTCTCGGCGTTCGTGGTGATCCTGAACGAGACGATCATGGGCGTGGCGCTGCCCGCGCTCAACCGGGACCTCGGCATCTCCGTCTCCACCGGACAGTGGCTGACCTCGGCCTTCATGCTCGTGATGGCCGTGGTGATCCCCGCCACCGGGTTCCTGCTCCAGCGCTTCCACGTGCGCCAGGTGTTCATCACCGCGATGACGCTGTTCAGCGTCGGCACGCTGCTGTGCTTCCTCGCCCCCGGCTTCGGCTTCCTGCTCGTGGGCCGCGTGGTCCAGGCGGCGGGAACGGCGATCATGATGCCGCTGCTCATGACCACCGTGCTGAACCTGGTCCCGTCGGACCGCCGCGGCCGCACCATGGGCAACATCTCCATCGTCATGTCGGTCGCGCCCGCCGTCGGCCCGACCCTGGCGGGCCTCATCCTCAGCGTGCTCGACTGGCGGTGGATGTTCGGGCTCGTCCTGCCCATCGCGATCCTGGGCCTGGTCCTGGGCGCCCTCTTCATCCGCAACGTCACCGAGCCGCGCGCCGCCAGCATCGACGTCCTCTCGCTCCTGGTGTCGGCGCTGGCCTTCGGCGGGCTCGTCTACGGCTTCTCCGGCCTGGGCGAGGGCGAGGCCACCGCCGTGGTCCCGCCCTTCGCCTCGATCGGGGTCGGCGCCGTCGCGCTGGTGCTGTTCGTGTGGCGCCAGCTGCGCCTCCAGAGCCGCGACCGCGCCCTGCTGGACCTGCGGGTGTTCCGCTCCAGGCAGTTCTGCGTCTCGATCGGCCTGGTCGTGATCAGCTTCATGGCCCTGTTCGGCACCCTCATCCTGCTGCCGGTCTACATGCAGAACGTCCTGGGCCACGACACGCTCGTCACCGGCCTGTCCCTGCTGCCCGGCGGCCTGGTCATGGGCCTGCTCGCCCCGGTGGTGGGCCGCCTCTACGACCGCGTCGGCCCGCGCCCCCTGGTCATCCCGGGCTCGGCGCTGGTGTCCCTGGTGCTGTGGGGCATGACCCTGCTCGACGCCCAGACGCCGGTCGGCTTCGTCATCGCCGCCCACGTGACGCTCAGCATCGGCCTCGGCTTCATGTTCACCCCGCTGCTCACCGGCGCGCTGGGGTCGCTGCGGCCCGAGCTGTACTCGCACGGCAGCGCCGTGGTCGGCACCGTGCAGCAGGTCGCGGGCGCGGCCGGTACGGCGATCTTCGTCGCGATCATGTCCGCCACGTCGGCGGGCCTGCTCACCGACGGGCTCACCGAGGTCAACGCCCAGGCGGGCGGCGTCCACGCGGCCTTCCTGGTCGGCGCGGTGGTCTCCGTCGTGGCCTTCGCTCTGACCTTCCTCGTGCGGCGCTCGCAGGCCGCCGCCCCGGAGGGCGGCGCTCCCACCCCGGCCCACTAGGGGTCGCCGCAGGGCCCGTGAGGGCCGTGGACACGAGTAGAAGGGGCGTCGGGGGCGGTTCCTAGCGGACCGGCTCCCCGGCGCCCCTCGTCGGTTTCATGCCCCGCGCGCGGACGGTCGCCCCCTCCCGGCCACGGCGTCCGGGGCCGCGCCGCGGGTCAGTCGACGGCCAGGACCCGCTCGAAGGGGCGCTCACCGGCCTGGGGCGAGGCCACGGGGTGGTACGCCGCCGTGTTGACGTGGGTCTCGGTGACCTCGACACCGGTCACCCGCGCGCCCGCCGCCCGTTCCCCGCTGTCGAGCAGGGCCTGGGCGACCCGGCCCAGCATCACGGCGACGGCCTCGACCGTCGGATAGGGCAGGTCGCGGGCGTAGCGCTCGGTGTCACCGGGCGAGGCCGCCCCGAACCGGTAGACCTTGCTGCCGTGCTCCGCCAGGACCGCGGCCAGCGGGTCCCCGGCGCCGAGCATGGCCCCGTGGTCGAGGTGGGTGTCGACGAAGGCGCGCAGCGCCTTCTTGAAGGCGCCGAACTCCACGACGGTGCCGTCCTCGCTCAGGGCGGGGGCGCTCACGCTGACCTCGGCCCACCAGGAGTGGCCGTGCAGGTTCATGCACTTGCCGCTCAGGTGGGGCAGCCGGTGCGCCGTCTCGAAGTTGTGCCGGACTCGGATCCGGTGGGTCATCGAAGCTCTCCTTCGCGTACGCGGTCGGGTCGGGTGCCCCGGCGTCCGAGAGGGCGTGGCGCCGGGCCGGGCGGATGAGGCGCCGGCCGCACCGCACGGAGCCGTCCGGGCGGCGGGTCCAGTCCCAGCCGGGTGGGGCCGACGGCACGGCGGGCGGCTCGGGCACGGCGGAGCGGGGCCGGGATCGACGGCGGCCCGAAAGGCGGTGGGCGGGCCATGCCCATGACACGTACGCTCGTGCCGTCTCGGTTCGGTACTTCGCACCGGCGACTGACACGATGACATCTCCTTGTCGCTCCCAGGAAAACCATAGTTGATTATTCGGCTTCGCAGGAGGGGCGTTGGGGATCGGTTTTCCGCTGGATTCCGCGCCCGTACTCTTCGAATATCACCATGTCAGGAAAAAGTGTGTGAACGGCAATTTGGGAGAAAAGTGCGGTTTCGTGTGACGGGGTCCACGCGGCTCCGCGGGCGCCCCGTGGGCGTGTAACGCGAGGTCAGGAATGTATCCTGCCGCGCGTCGGCGCCGGCCCCCGGAGGCGCCCGGGTCGCGCTCCACCGGCGGTACGGTGGCGCCGCAGGGCGTGTTCCCTTCGCGGAGAAGGGGACGGGGATGCTGTTTCGTCGGTTTTCGCAAGGGGCGCAACCCCCCGTTGCGGTCGCGTAGAAACGTCGAAGCGGCCTCGGGCGGGGCCGTGCCCCCGGCATCGGCCGTCCTCGGGAAGCGGCTGTGCGCGCCGGCGGGAAACCGGGTGTGCCGGTGCGCGTTTCGCAGGGTCATGCCGGATGGCGTTACATGATACGCAAAACACCGTTTTATGCCCTGTTTGTATGGCGTTTCGAGGATTCTGTGCCGGGCTGGTGCTGGGTGCCTTTCGTTTTCTCTGGAGGGGTGGATATTATTTCCATGGGAACGTACTCTGGTGGCGTCTTCGCGATTTCGCTGCAATGTTCCTGGGGCGATCCTTTCGCGGGTGAATTCCGGGAAGGCCAGAGGTTCCGTTGTCCATGAGAGTGGCTTCGTCCGCCCGGCGGGAGCCGACACGGTCCGCATAGGCGCCCGGAGGACACGGGCTCCGGCGGACGGGAGAAACGTCGACGCGTACCGAGTCCCGAGCGCCCCCAATCCCTGCACGGGGCGGCACCGCCCACACACCGACCGCGGCGGCCGACACGCCAGACCAGGACGAGCACCGCCGCGCCCGCCTCCGGGCGGGAGCCCTCCCCGAGACACCGACCCCACACGGCGCGCGCCAGGGCTCCCCGGCGTCGGCGGACCACCCCGCTCGTCCCCTCATCACGACCACGAGAGGTGAGTCAGACATGGCAGAGGCACGAACCCGAGCACCGCTACCCGACAACGCGCCCGAGGGGTCCGGGGACCCTTCACGGCTGACCCTGGACCAGCTCCTGGAGCATGACGCCCTGGGGCCCGCGGACCGCCTGCCCACGCGGTACCGGGGGCCGCGAAGCGTGACCGGCGACGGATGGACGGGATTCGCGACCCGGCTGGAGCGCGGCGAGGAACTCGCCCTCATACGGAGCCTCACCGCGGCCAACCGCCGCGTGCTCGACGTCGGCGGCGGGATCGGGGAGATGGCGCGCACCGTCGCGGCGAGAACCGGCTCCTGCACGGCCATCGAGCCCCACCCCCAGCTGGTGGAGGCGATCCGCGACGAGACCACCCGCGGCGTGGTGGACGTCCACCCCGGAACCGCCGAGGAGATCCCCTTCCCCGACGGCTCGTTCGACGCCGTCTACAGCGCCTGGGTCCTTCAGTACGTCGACGACGTCGAGCGGGCCGTCGCGGAGATGGTCCGGGTCTGCGACCGGAGCGACCCGGAGTCCAAGATCGTGCTGTTCGCCGCAGGATCGGGCAACGAGCTCATGAGGCTGGTCAACGAGGTCTGCGTGCCGATCGCCGAGGAGCCCTACGACCATCACGGTTACCTGTTGTCACAGGCCGCACGTGCGCTCGCCGCCCGGGGCTTCGACGACTTCTCCCTGCACCGTGCCGAGTCCTCGATCCGGTTCGACGGGGAGGAACCGGCCGAGCGGGCCGCGATCGCTGCGGCCGTCCTGACCGGGTTCTGGTATGAGCGGCACCCGAGGGCCGAGGAGATCAGGAGTTCGCTGGAGTCCGCCCTGGCCCGCCACTTCGCCCTCAGGCCCCACGCGATCGGCGACCAGGCAGCGGTCCTGGTCGCCCGACCGGGATCCCGACCCCGGTGACCGGATCGTCGCGGCGCGTCCGCCGGCCGACGGCCGCCCGGGGCGGCCGGACCGTCTCCGAGCCCAGTTCCCCCGGAACGCGAGGATGAGGATGCCCGAGCCCCGGACGCGGCGCGGCGGGATCGTGGGCAGGACCGAACCGCTCACGAGGCTGCTGTCGGCCCGTCAACACAGCCGCCGTACGGGGCTCACCTGTCACGTGGTGACGGGAGAGCCCAGGGTGGGGCGGACCACCCTGCTCTCCCTGGTGTGCCGCCCCACACCGTCCCGCGCCGGTCCCGCGGTGCACATCGCGTGCTCCCGGCACGTGAACCGCCTGGTCACCGCGCTCACGGACGCCCTGGCCCCGACCGCCGACGAACACCCCGCCGAGGAGGGGGAGGGGGGTTCCACCGTGTCCCCGCGCGCCCGCGCCGGGACCGCGCACGCCCGGGGAGCGGGAGGCGGACCGGCCGGCCCCCGGGAGCTGGTGGAGGTGCTGACCCGGGACGCCCCCCTGGTGATCGCGCTGGACGACGTCGACCAGGCGGGGCCCGAGTCCCTGGTCCGGTTGCGGGGCGTCCTGCGGGACGTCGCCCACCTTCCCGTGACGCTCGTCGCCTCGATCCGGAGCGGAGAACCGGCCGCGGCTCCGACCGAACTCGCCGACCTGCTGTCCGGCGCCCGCACCATCACCCTGCGCGGGCTGTCGGAGGAGGAGACCGGCGCGCTGATGCACGAGCGGCTGGGCCGCCGGCTCGACGCGGACCTCGTCACGGCGTCCCACGAGACCACCGCCGGCAACCCGTTCCTGACGCGGGCCCTGTGCGACTGGATCCGGGCCCGCGAATCCCCGGTGCGCTCACCGGCCGAGCTGCGAAGCGCCGTGCTCCCCTCCGTGGCCGACGCCATGATCGGCCGGGCGAACCGCTTCGACCCGCGGGCCCGGGCGGTCGCCGAGGCGGTCGTCGTCGCCTCGGCCTCCGGGGAGGCCGACCCCGCTCTGGTCGCGCACCTCAGCGGAACCCGGCTCGCGGAAACGCTGGCCGCGCTCGACCTCCTGGCTCGGATGCGCCTGGTCACCGACGACCACGCGGTGACGCTGCGCCACCCGTTGCTCCACACCGCGCTGCTCGCCTCCATGACCGTGATGAGCCGCAACGCGGCGCACCTGGCCGCCGCCGCCTTCCTGCACCGCAGACCCGGCGCGGAGCGGCGGGTGGCCCGTCACCTCGCGGAGTCGACGGTGCCCCTGGACGCCCCGTGGTCGTCCACCGCCCTGATCACGGCCGCACGGCTCCCCGACACGGCCGCGCGGGACCGCGTGCGCTACCTGGAGCAGGCCGTCCAGGCCGGGGGAACGGGCGCGTGGCCCGGTGTCGCCCCCGAACTGGCGGCCGCCCGGATCGCACTCGACCGACAGGGCGGCCTGCGCGCCGCGGTGGAGGCACTCGGTCGCACCAGCGACGTCGCGGTCCGTCGCCGCCTGCTCGGCCTGATCGGCGCGACGCTCTGCGAGGGCGAACGCGGCGACGACGCGTCCGCCGTCCTGCGGACGGTGCGGGAGGCCGTCGCCGGAACGGAGCGGGAGGACTGGCCGCGGACCTTCCTCACCCACGGGCGGTCCCTGACGCCCGAGCCGGCGGCCGCCCGTCCGGTCGAAGGGGCTCCCGTCCCCGACGACGTGCCGCGCCCTCCCGCCGTCACGGCCATCGACGCCTTCTCCTCCTACCTCCTGGGCGGACCGCCGTCGGTCGCGCTCGCGGACGTGAGGCAGGCCCTGGACCACGACCTCGACGACCTCCTGCTCCAACCGCCCGCCCTGCCCGCCGCCCTGTCGGTGCTGGTCGGTTGTGGTCACCAGGCGGAGGCGTCCACGCGTCGGCGCTCCCTCGTCGCCGATCCGGACCGGCTGCCCCGCTGGGTGGGCACGGCGGTCCGGCTCACCGAGGCGACGGGATCCTACGCCTCGGGCGACCTGTCCGCGGCCCGGCACACGCTCACGGAGCAGCTCTCGGAACTGCCCTCCCGCGGTGGTCACGGCTACAGCGGTCTCCGGACCCGCCTGGTCGGCCTCCTGGCCAACGTCCACCTGGACCTGGGCGACCCGGACGCGGCGGAGGCGCTGTTGCGCCGACACCACCACGACGGCCACCCGCAGACCGCGTGGTACGACGCCGACGTGCCCCTCGCCCGAGCGCGGCTGAGGATCAGGGCGGGCGCCCTGTCCCACGGCGTCGAGGACCTGTTGGAGGTCATCCGACGCCGCGACGCGGCGGGGGTCCGGGGGCCGGGCACGCTCTGCTGGCGGAGCGAGGGCGCCCTCCTCCTGGCCAGGGCGGGCGCCCGTGACGAGGCGGTGCGCGACGCCCGCCGACAGATGGAGTTCGCGGAGGCGACCGGTTCGCCGCAGGAGCGGGCCCGCGCGCTGCGGGTGTGGGGCGCGCTCGCCGAGGAGCCCGCTTCGGCGGAGGCGCTGAGCGCGGCGGTCGACCTGCTCCGGGGTACCGGGCACGACCTCGAAACCGCACGGACCACGGCGGAGCTGGGCACGGTGCTGGCGCGGATGGGCCGCCACGGGGAGGCCGTGGCGGCCCTGAGCCGTTCGGCCGGCCTGGCCGCCAGCCGGGGCGCGCGTGACCTCGCCGACCGGGTACGGCTCCAGCTGGTGGCCTTGGACGCCTGTCGTGCCTCACACGACGTCTCCGTGCGGGGCATCCTCGCGCTGACCCCGCGCGAACGGCAGATCCTCATCGACGCGCTGCTGGGCCAGGCCAACAAGACGATCGCCGGACGTCGGCACATCACCCGTCGCACGGTGGAACTGCACCTGTCGAGCGCCTACCGCAAGCTGGGCATCTCCGGGAGGGGAGAGTTCGGCAAGATCCTCGGCAGCCCCGGAAGGTGGGAGATCCTCGTCGGCGGGGAGTGAGCCGGGGCCTGGGACTGCGGTGGAACGCGCGAACACTTCGGTCGCGGTCCGTGATGCCACACCGGCGTGCGCGCCCGAGAGTGGAACCACCGGACGGGCGCCCCGGGCGGGGGACCACCTGGCTGCCGGATCGCCCCCATGTGTGGACGGAGACGCCGATGCGAGGACAGGACACACCGCGAGACGAGATCGGGGGGGACCCCTTCACCGTGGTCGTGGTGTTCTCCGGAGGGATGGACTCCACGACACTGCTCGCCCACTTCGCCGCGTTGCGGTTCCGACTGGTCGCGGTGACGGTGGAGTACGGGCAGCGGCACGGGAAGGAGGTCGACGCCGCCCGGGCCATCGCCCGCCACTACGGAGCGGAACACCACATCCTGGGCATCGCGGGGTTCGGGCCCCTGCTCAGGGGCTCGGCCCTCACCGACGCCCGGGTGGAGGTGCCCGACGGGCACTACGCGGAGGAGTCCATGCGCGACACCGTCGTCCCGAACCGGAACGCCGTACTGGCCAATCTCGCGGCTTCGGTGGCGGTGGCCAGACGGGCGGGCACCGTGGCCCTGGGCATGCACTCCGGCGATCACTTCGTGTATCCGGACTGCCGTCCGGCCTTCGTCGACGCGCTGCGCCACCTGGTGGGGGTGGCCAACGAGGGGTTCGCCGCGCCGCGCGTCGAGGCCCCCTTCATGGCATGGTCCAAGGCCGACATCGCGCGGCACGGCGTGCGCCTCGGAGCGCCCCTGGAACACAGCTGGTCCTGCTACAAGGGGGGCGACATCCACTGCGGTACGTGCGGGACCTGCTACGAGCGCCGCGAGGCCTTCCAGGAGGCCGGCCTCCCCGACCCCACCGAGTACCTCGACGGCGTCACACGCTTCTCGGCACCCTGATCCCGGATCTCTCGGTGACCACCGTGATGCGCTCCGTGCGCGCCTGGGTGAACCTGGGAACACGGGGGTCAACCGATTGGCCCCGGACATCTCGAAACAGTCCGCTTTCCCGGCGGGTCACCGCATCGACCGCCTCGGCCCCGCCAGCACGACCACGGGTGCGTCGCGGAACCGGCGCTCTCCCGCCGCAGGCGGGCTCTCGGCGGGGCGGCGCGTCGGTCACGAGCGGGGCTACGGGATGCGACGCGAAAGGAGGTGAGGCCGTGGGAACGCCGAGTCTTGTAGTGAACGAGATATTCGGTCCTACTTGAACCATCCAGGGAGAAGGGCCCTCACTCGGGCGCCGTTGCGCCTTCGTACGGCTGGGCGGGTGCAACCTCTCCTGCCGTTGGTGCGACACCCCCTACACCTGGGACTGGACCGGTCTGGGGGACGGCAAGGTCGCCTACGACCCCAAGGAGGAGCTGAGAGCGGTCCCCTACCCGCAGGTCCGTGACCGCCTGGTCGCCTACGGGGTCCCCCTGATCGTCGTGTCCGGCGGTGAACCGCTGAACCAACAGGCCAGGCTCCTTCCGCTGGTGCGGGACCTGCGGGACTCGGGCCACGACATCGAGGTCGAGACCAATGGGACGGTCATCCCCGAACCCCGTCTGGCGGAGTCGGTCAGGTTCAACGTGTCACCGAAACTGGCCCACTCGGGGGACCCGGAGGACAGGCGCATCGTCGGACCGGCCCTGGCGGCCCTCGCCGCGGTGCCGGGAACCGCCTTCAAGTTCGTCTGCCGTACCGAGGCCGACCTCGACGAGGTCGGGACGCTCGTCGAACGGTACGGCATCGGTCCGGTCTGGGTGATGCCGGAAGGGCGGACCCGGGCGGCACTGGACGACTCCCTCGTCCGGTTGCGGGATCCCGTCATGGCCCGCGGTTGGAATCTGACCACCAGACTGCACATCATGCTGTGGGGCGATCGGAGAGGCGTATGACGCTGGCAGACCTACCTCGTGACTCCACCGTGCGCGATCCGCTGGAGGACGTGGCACGGCGGCTCCTCATCGAGATCGGTGAGGACCCGGAACGCAGTGGGCTGCGGGACACCCCGCAGCGCTTCGCCCGATGGTGGAGGGAGTTCAGCGACTACCAGGCCGGCCGGGTCGAGACCAGTTTCCCGCTGCACACCGACGGACAGATCGTCATGGTCTCCGACGTCACCGTGTGGTCGCTGTGCGAACACCACCTCCTGCCCTTCTCCTGCGTGCTCACCATCGCCTACAGGCCGGACGAACGCGTGCTGGGGCTGTCCAAGTTCGCCCGGATCGCCCACCGCCACGCGCACCGGCTCCAGGTCCAGGAGCGCCTGGTGCGCGACATCGCCGAGGAGGTCTCCAAGGTGGCCCACACGAACGACGTCGCCGTCATCGGCCGCGGCGAGCACCTGTGCATGTCCATGCGGGGCATCCGGACCCCGGCCCTCATGACCTGCTCGGCCTTCGACGGGATCTTCCGCGACTACGGTCCGCCGCGCGACGAGTTGGTCAGGATCGCCTTGTCCGGGAACTGACCGCCGCGTACGCCCCGCCGTGCGGCCGGAGCGGTGCCGGGACAGCCCCCCGGGCGCACGGTCGCCGCACCGCGCCGCCGTACGAGGTCCCACCCGCTTCCTCGACGGCTACCCGGACTCGTGCCCGGTCCGGGTAGCTCTGCCGGGAGCGGGGCGCCGGGGGCCGGTCCCCGCGGACCGGCTCCCCGGCGTCCCCTGCCGGCTCCGTGTCTTCCGCCCGGACGGACGGCCGCCCCTCCCGGCTACGGCCTCCGGGGCCGCACCGCCTCGGCCGCCAGCGTGCCCAGCAGGGACAGCGACTGCGCGCTGACCGAACCCGGCTCGGCGTGGTAGACCACCAGCTCCTGGCCCGGCGCCGACCGCACGTCGAAGGCGTGCAGGCTCAGCTCCAGCGGGCCCACCTCCGGGTGGGCGAAGCGCTTGGTCTCCAGCCTCTTGCCCCGCACGCCGTTGCGCCGCCACAGCCGGGCGAAGTCGGGGCTCTCCGCCTGCATCTCCTCGACGACCTCGCGGACGCGGGGGTGGTCGGGCCAGGCGCCCTCGGCCAGGCGCAGGCCGTCCACCGTGTTCGCGGCGACGGCCTGCCAGTCGGGGTAGAACGCGCGGGAGGCGGGGTCCAGGAACACCGTCCTCACCAGGTTCCGTGAGAAGGGGAAGCCCCGGAAGAGCTGTTCGGCCAGGGGGTTGCAGGCCAGCACGTCGTAGGCGCGGCCCAGGACCAGCGCCGGGGTGTCGTGCCAGGCGTCCATGAGGCCGAGCAGAGAGGGGTCGGCGCGCTCGGCGGGGGCGGGCGCCTCCGGTCTCGGAACCAGCCCGGCGAGCCGGTACAGGTGCAGGCGGCCGTCGCCGTCCAGGTGCAGGGCCTGACCGAGCGCGTCCAGGATCTGCGGTGAGGGGTGGGTCTCGCGACCCTGTTCCAGCCGTGTGTAGTAGTCGGCGCTCATTCCGGCCAGCAGCGCCACCTCCTCGCGCCGCAGTCCGGCGACGCGGCGGTGTCCGTGGACGGGCAGGCCCACCGCGCGCGGCGTGAGCCTCGCGCGTGCGCTCCGGAGGAAGTCGCCGAGCGAAGGGGAGTCCATGCGACCAGGGTAGGGCTCCGCGGCCCGGTGTTCCTGGGTGCGCTCCACCCAGGAACGGCGCGGTCTTCCTGGCCCGCGGCGACCCGCCCAGACTGGGACGCGTCCGGTCAACCCAGGGAGAGGACGGCCATGAACGACCAGGCCAAGGCCATGAGCGACCAGGGGCTGGAGACGGCCCGCAAGGTGATCGTGGTGACGGGGGCCAGCAGCGGGATCGGCGAGGCCGCGGCGCTGCGCCTGGCCGCCGAGGGGCACCACGTGGTGCTCGGGGCCAGGCGTGAGGAGCGCCTGCGCGCACTCGTCCAGCAGATCCGCGACTCCGGCGGCAGCGCCGAACACCGCGGCCTCGACGTCACCGACCCCGACAGCGTGCGGGAGGCGCTCGACGCCACCGTGCGCGAGCGGGGGCGCGTGGACGCCCTCGTCAACAACGCCGGGGTCATGCCGCTGTCCCGGATGGACGCGCTGCTGGTGGAGGAGTGGCACCGGATGGTCGACGTCAACGTCAAGGGGCTGCTGCACGGTGTGGCCGCGGCGCTCCCGCACTTCCAGCGCCAGGGCTCGGGGCACTTCGTGACCGTCGCCTCGATCGGCGCGCACGAGGTCGTGCCCACGTCGGCGGTGTACTCGGGGACCAAGTTCGCCGCGTGGGCCATCACCGAGGGGCTGCGGCTCGAACTCGACCCGGGCATCAGGGTGACCACGGTCTCCCCGGGCGTGGTCGAAAGCGAGCTGGCTGACCACATCACCGACCCGGGGGCGCGGGAGGCGATGCGCACCTACCGCCGCAACGCGCTGCCCGCCGACGCGATCGCCCGGGCGATCGCGTTCGCCCTCGACCAGCCCGCGGACGTGGACGTCAACGAGATCATCGTCCGACCCGCCGCCCAGCGCTGAGCCGGGGCCCGGGGCGGACAGGCGCTCCAGCGGGGCCCCGCCGGGGACGGGCACTACCGCGGACGGGGTGGAACGGGGCCGGACGCGGGCGGGGTGCTAGCGCGGACGCGGCCTCGCGGAGTCCTCGGCCCGGGCGGGGCCGCGTCCGTCGCCCCCGTCCCGTCCGGCGGACGGGGCCCGCACGTCACCGACGTGGTCCTGCACCCATTCCACCATCGGCAGCAGCAGGTCGGTGACCTCGCGGCCGTCCCCGGTGAGGCGGTACTCCACGTGAGGCGGCACCACCGGCCTGGCCTCGCGCAACACCAGTCCGTCGGCCTCGAAGGCGCGCAGGGTCTGGGCGAGCATCTTCTCGCTGATCCCGCCGATCGCGCGCAGCAGCTCGCTCCAGCGCAGCGGCCCGTGCGACAGGGAGACCAGCACGAGGACGCCCCACTTGCTGGTGATACCGGCCAACAGCCGCCGGGAGGGGCAGTCGGCGGACAGGACCTGCCCGCGCGGAGGGGGCGGGGAACCGGACGGCACGCTCATGGAACCCAACTTACCAAAAGGTGGGTACCCGACTTTTGGAATGTGCCGGTGAGCGGGAGGGTTGGGACGCCTGGACGGCCGGAACGCCCGGCCGCAACGAAGGGAAGCACCCATGTCCGTCGTCATCACCGGTGCCACCGGCCACCTCGGCCGCCTCGTCGTCGAGGACCTCCTCGACCGGGGCGTCCCGGCGGAGCGGATCACCGCCACCGCGCGCGACACCGCCCGGCTGGCCGACCTCGCCGGACGGGGCGTGCGCACCGTCCACGCGGACTTCGACGAGCCCGCGTCGTGGGAGGAGGCCCTCAAGGGAGCCGACACCCTCCTGCTGGTCTCGGGCACCGCGATCGGTGAGCGGGTGCGTCAGCACGGCGCCGTGATCGACGCCGCCGCGGCGGCCGGGGTCGGGCACATCGTCTACACCAGCGCGCCCAGGGCCACCGACACCACGCTGGTCCTGGCCCCCGAGCACAAGGCCACCGAGGAACTCGTCACCGCCTCCGGGCTGGCGTACACGATCCTGCGCAACGGCTGGTACAACGAGAACTTCGCGCAGCAGCTGGACCAGGCCCGCGCCACCGGCGCCTTCGTCGGCAGCGCGGGCCGGGGCCGTACCGCCAGCGCCTCGCGCCGGGACCTGGCCGAGGCCGCCTCCGCCGTGCTGCGCGACCCGGCGGCGCACGCGGGCGCCGTGTACGAGCTCTCCGGCGACACCGCGTGGACCTACGACGACCTCGCCGCGACCCTGGGCGAACTGCTCGGCCGCGAGGTCGTCTACCGCGACCTGACCACCGAGGAGCACGTGGCGGCCCTGACCGGGGCCGGACTGGACGAGGGCACCGCGCGCTTCGTGGCCGCGCTGGACACCAACACGCGCGACGGCGAACTGTCCGCCACCACCGGAGAGCTGTCCCGGCTCATCGGCCGACCGACCACCCCGGTCGGCGAGACCCTGCGCGCTCTGCTCTGACCCGCGCCCCGTCCTCCCCCTTCGGGGGAGGGCGGGTCCAGCGGGCCTCCGGAGCCGCCGACTCTCAGCCGGAGTCCGCGTCCGAGGGGGCCAGGGTCAGCGGAGACCCGGCGGATGGCCCCCGAACGGGGCCGGCCACGACGTCGGGCCAGGGCAGGTCGACCGCGGAGGTCCCGGCGGCGAGGGCGGCCGCGGCCAGCCTCAGCGTCA
>NZ_QPFC01000020.1:0-7075 GCF_003427465.1 Nocardiopsis sp. TNDT3
GCGGGAACTAGGGGCGGGTCGGCGGCTTCTGACACACTCGTCCGGGTTCTTGGTGATTTGGGAGAGACCGATGTCCGATTTGCTGTCCGCCTCGACCTGGTGGTTAGTGTGCGCCGCGGCGCTGGTGGTGACGGGGGTGGCGGTGTGGGCACTGCGCCGTGCGGTCTCGCGCAGGTCGGCCCCTCGTGCGGGCCGTGCGGGGGCGGTGCCTTTGCACGGCGGCTACCTGGTGGCCACCGTGGTCATCGCCGTGGTGGCGCTGGCGCTGATCCTGGTGGCGTTCACCATGAGCTATGCGGCCCTGTATGAGTCGGCCACGTGGCTCCAGGACACCCAGCTGCACGCGATCAATGACGGTGACCTGCGGTTTTTGTTCCCCGTGGGGATCGACGCGGTCATCGTCTACTTCTTGGCCATGGACCTGCTCATGGAGTGGCAGGGGCGGCGCCACGCCCTGAACCGGTGGGCGGCCTATGCGCTCTCGGCCATCACGATCATCCTCAACGTCTCCCAAGGGGACGGATCCACAGCCTCCTACCTGGGCCACGCCGGCCCGCCGATCGTGATCATCTTGATCGCCGAGGGGGTGGCGGCGTGGATCCGACACCTGGCGGGGCTCGCGCACGGCCAGGCCGCCGACCGCATCCCCGTGGGGCGGTGGATCGCCCACCCGGTCTCGACGCTGAAGGTGGCCCGGTTGATGTTGGGGTGGGGTATCACCTCCTACCCGCGGGCGCTGGAGCACGAGCAGCGCCGGCAGTTGGCCTATGCGATGCTGCGCGAGCAGCACGGGCTCTCCTGGCGCCGACACACTCCGCGGCACCTGCGGTGGATGCTGGACAACGGCTACGAACTCGACACCGCCTTCGAGCTGACGCGGGCCATGACCGCTGCCACGGTGGCCATGACCGCCGCTGAGGCCACGGCCCTGGCCAACCCCGATGGCCAGGTTGGCCACGAGGCTGGCCACAGTGGCCAGCGTGGCCACGACGGTGTCCACCAGGAACCGGCCGCCGCCCTGGAGGAGGGCCTGGAGCGGCCCGATCCCGACCCTGCCGAGGGCCGTGGCCAGGACGCGGCGGACACTGCCCCAGAGGCGCCCGTGGTCGAGGCGGGCACCGGTACCGAAGAGGCCTCCGGACAGGAGGCGCCCGCCCCGGTTCCCGAGAGCGTGCCCGCCCCCTACTGGACCCGGGAGGGACCCGTGGTGCACAGCCCTATGACCCAGGAAGAGCTCGCGGCCCCGGCGAGCTCTGAGCCCTTGGCGGCCGCTGAATCCGAGCCCGTGGTGCGGGAGAAGGCCGTGCCGGAGCCGCTCTCACCTGAGCAAAAGCGCGAACGTGTGCGGGAGTTGCTGCGGAGCCGTCCCGAGATCACCGACGCCGAGATCGCCGAGCACATCCACGCATCCCCGCGTACCGCGCGCCGCTACCGCAGCGAGTTGACCCAGCAGAGCTCGCTGGTGGACACCTCGCGCTAGCGGCCCCGGACAGGCTCGGGCGCCCCTCGCCTGGGACAGGCCCGAAGCCGAGGTCGGCAACGTCCCGGGCGGGGTGGTACGGCGTGTGTCCACAAGACGCTGGCCACGCCGCGGACACGATGTCCACGGCCCTGGCCACCATGGCCACATGCTCGGGGGCGCGCCGGGTTTTACCGCGTAAAACCCTCCGGTGCCGGTCGGTGTAGCGCGCCCCCGGGAGCGGGCGCGGTCCGTGCCGAAGGCGTTGTCCACCGCCCTGGCCACCGTGGCCACCAGTTCTGGCCACGGTGGCCAGGCCCGCAGAGCGCGAAGCGCACCCCACCGGTGGAGGACGCAGCGTTTTACGCGGTAAAACCCCGAGCCCTGCACGCCCTAGACGCTGACCTGGGAAACCGAGTCCGGGCGCGCGCCGCGAGGCCTCCCCGAGGACGAGGGACCCCGCGCCCGGGCTCCGGTTTCGGCAGCGGCAGCGCACCGCCGCTGCCCTGTCCACGCGTCCTGGACCGGGACACGGTCACTGAAGAGCACCCGCGAGCACTGGCGCATGTGGTGGGTCCAACGCCTCCGTGACCACGCCCCCGGACAGGCTGCCCTGGGGCGTGGCCACGCGTGGACAGCTCTGGCCATGCGTGGCCACGGGGGGCGCAGCAATGAGGCGGGCGCCCGTGCCCCTGATGGCCAGGGTCCGGAGAATGTGCCCGGGGCGGTGGCCAAGGAAGACGGCCGCCCATGGCCAGGGGGCGCGCAGCGGTTCACAAAACCTCAGGTTCAGGCCGCGGTCGGTCTCCAGGTCCATGGCGGGGACGGAGTCATCGAGATCGCGCCGAGCACAGCCCGGCTTGGCTGGCTCTAGAGCTGGTCTCCCGGAGCCGGTCGGTGTTCGCGGTGCTGGGAGGGGTACCGCGCCCTGCCACCCCGGCGTGGCCACTCAGGAATAGGCGCGTGAGCTGCCGGTTCTTAGTCAAAGGGTCCTAGGCGAAGAGCGCCTGCGCCTGTAGTCGCTCAAAGGACGGAGCTAGCAGGTCCCCTTACCCCTGAGGGTCTACGGGCTGGGGGCGGCCACGACGCAGGACCAGTCGTAGGCCCACCCCGGGTGAAGGAACTCACGGGTTTTACCGCGTAAAACCCTGCGGTCTCAACTCGTGCCCCCGCATCTGGGGACACGGCTCCGGCCACCGCTGGCCATCGTGTCCCGGGCCTTGGCCAAGCCTGGACAACGGTGGCCACGCTTGGCCAAGACCGGGACACGGTGATTGCGAGGATCGGACAACGGTGGCCATCAGAACGTGCGAGGCGAAGAGCCGCACCCGGAGCGCGGCCATCCCTGGCCACGATGGCCAGACCCAGCCAGCGGCGCCGACCATGGTGGCCACACCCCTTGGCCACTGTGGCCGGGCGACCGGTTCATGGCACGCGCTGGCCACTTGAAGGCGGGCTCGGCGGTCACCGGGAGGCGTCCGCAGGTTTTACGCGGTAAACCCCGAGCCCTTGCCCGGCCCGCGAAAGTGCGTGTGGGCGCGCCCGCAGCTCGGCGGGTTTTACCGCGTAAAACGAGGGCGGCAAGAGAACGCTTTGCGGGGCGGGCGGTCCGTGAGGCACCAGCGCGCGTGCTAGGCCTCTCGTGTGGCCTCGTGCAGGCGCACCCGCAGCCGGTCCGCCAGGGTTGAGATCCGCTCTGCCGTGGGCGTGTGGGGAGCGGCGGCCGCTGCGGCCTCCAGGACCACCAGCACATCGTGGGCCTCTTCCAGTGTCAGCAGCGGCGGCACCGAGCCCGGTGTGAGCAGGTCGTCAATCAGATCCACCTTGGTGGGTAGGCTCTGCCGGATCCGGGTGCGTGCCGACCCCAGCCCGCTTGGTCCCAGGCCTGCGCGCCGCTGCCCCATCGTGTCGCCCCTCGTGCTGGTGGTTCCTTGTCCGAACCTAGCGCGACCATCCTCCCCCCGGAGGGTTCGCCGGTCTCGCGCGGTTCGGGTCCGCAGGAGTCCGGTGGGTTAGAGCCGGTCCAGGAACGCCTGCGCGAACCGCTGGAGTTCGTCGGGCCCCAGCCCCGAGGCCAGCTCCTTGTAGACCTGTTCGGCCAGGGCCTCGGGCTCGTCCCAGGACAGGTCCAGCGTCAGTTGCTCACCGGTGCGCGGTGTGCCCTGGGGCTGGGTGGCGCCTCGCGGGGGGTTCTTGGCCACCGCCGCGGCTTTGGTCGGTGCGGAGGAGGTCGGCGCTGGGACGGTGGGGCCGGCGGTTTTTACCGCGTAAAACTCCTCCTGTTGTCGGTGGGCGGCCAGCTGCTCCTGGGGTGGGAGTTTGCCCAGTTCCCGGGCCTGGGCCAGTTTCAGTTCCCCGTCTTTGAGGGCCTGCTGCAGATCCGGGTGCAGGTTGAGGAGGATGAGGCGTTGGGTGATCCACCCGTTGGACTTGCCCAGCAGCGTGGCCGCCTGGGACCGGTTCAATCCGTGGTCGAGGAGCTTGCCGATCTCGCGGGCCTCCTCCAGGGGATGCAGGTCCTGGCGGTGGATGTTCTCGGCCAGCACTGCGGCCCGCAGGGTGACTTGGTCATCGTCCTCTGGGCCGCGGGGGGTGCGCACGTGCACCGCCACGGTTTCCAGGCCAGCCTGGCGTGCGGCGGCCAGGCGGCGGTTGCCGTTGATGACGACGAAGGCAGCCTCGGACACCGCCGCCTCGTGCTCGGGGTGGGCCTGCACGTAGGCGCGCCGGGGCATGACGTGCAGCGGCTGCAGCAGCCCGTGCTCTTTCAGGCTGCCCGCGAGTTCGGACAGCTCACCCAGGCTCTCGCGTGGGTTCTCGGGGTTGCCGACCAGGTGCGCCAGGGGCACCCGGGCCGGATCGGCGGGGGCCTCGCCCGCGGCCTGGGAGATGAGCTGGCGGCGGGCGCTGGTGGCGCGGCCCGCGGCGCCGAAGGAGGCCGAGCGGCCCAGTTTGTCGGCCTTGCTCATGAGAGGATCCCCGCGATCTTGCGCATGGCGGCGGCCTGGTCGGACTTGGGGTCGTAGACGAGTAGGCCCTGCTTGCTGCGCACCGCCTCGCGCTGCTCCTTGCGGTCGGGCACCACGGCGATCACCGCCGGGTCGCCGATCTCCTCCCAGGCCTGCAGGGAGGAGGTGGCGATGTATCCGCGGCGGCTGTCGTACATGTTGACCACCAGCCCCAGGTAGTCCACGTCCAGGCGCATGTCCTGGCGCAGATCCTCGATCTGGCCGGTCAGCAGGGTGTAGGCGTCGGCGCTGGAGTCCTCGGCCTGGACCGGGATCACCACCCCCGAAGCGCCGGGTTTCTCCTCGGGGCGGCGACGACCGTAGTAGATGGCACTGTCCATTGCCAGGCCGAGGCTGGGCGGGCAGTCGACCACGATGACGTCGAAGTGGGCCTCGAGCGGCTCCAGGGCCCGCTCCAGTGCGGCCTCGCGAGCGCGGATCGTGGACAGCTTCACGTCCAAGACGAACCCGTCGGCGCACGCCGGCAGCAGGTGCAGCCGGTCTTCGAAGCGCTCGTCGACGATGGGCACGACGAGGTCGGCCAGGTCCCCCTGGGCCTCGCCGGTCATGTGCTTGACCAGACTGTCGCTGCCCAGCGCCAGGTTGTCCACCCCGAACTGGGCGGTCAGGTGGCCTTGGGGATCGAAGTCCACCAGGAGCACGCGTTGGGCGGGGCCGCCGTACTCGGTTCCTTCGGCGTAGGCCTGGCCCACCCCAGCGGACAGGGCGGTCTTGCCCACACCGCCCTTCTGGTTGGCCATGATCCTGCGGCGGGGATGCGGTGTTGCCACATGCTCCTCCTGTGGGGAAGGGTGGTCGGCGAGCCAGAGCTCCAGGGCCTGAGCCAAGCCCTGGATGTAGGAGACCTGGCGGGTGGCGCAGTGCGCTTTGAAAGTGGCGTAGAGGCCTGGCACCAGCCAGGTGCTGAACGGCGGGGCTCCGGAAGTGTCCACGACGGGCTGAGGCCCGCTCTGTTGCCAGGCCTGGAGCGCTTGGGCCACCACGTCCTGCATGTCGAGCTGATGCTCGGCCGCGCGGACCTTGACCCGGGTCCGGAGCTGTCCGGGCAGCTTGGAGGTGACCTTCTCCCTCTCGCCGGAGGTTAACGATGCCATGAGCGTTACCTTACTAACGCTCTCCAAGGTGGGCGAAGCTCTTCCCCGCGCGTGCCGCGCTCTTTTACCGCGTAAAACCCCCGTCCTCGGGTTGAAGGCCCCCCCTTCCCCTTGGGAAGGCGGCGGGAGTCCCGGCCAGGCCCACGGTCCGGGTGAGGTTCCGGCGCGCACGGCGGTCACCACAGCGCTCGGACTGCGCGCCGGGTTCTCGTGCGGCATGGCGGGGTCCGGGGGGCGGCGAGCCCCCGGTACCACCAGGCGCTCACCACGAGCAGGGTCGGCCTACCGGCCGAAGCCGTGGACGCGCCGGGGTCCACGCGGTGCGGGTGTAGAAGGCCAGCAGCCGGGCCAGCTCCTCGCGCTCGCTCCGTGCCGGGCCGTGCCGCAGCCGGTTCTCCTTACTGCGGAGTTCGGCCGCGGGCAGGTACCGGTCCACCCGGGTCCGGGCGCGACTCATCGCCGGGTAATCGTTGCGGGGTGAGATAGCAGCGCTTATCCTCGAAGTGTCGGGCCCCGTGGGGGCCCGGAAGTAGAGCCAGGTGGCCTGGGGCAGACCGGGAGCCTGGCTCAGCGCATGTCTAGGGCCGGTCAGCAGCCGGTGACCACCTCAAAGTCGTAGATACGCTCGGCGAGAATGGCCCGGTAGCTCGGGTCATTGTGGCGGCTGGCCCGGACCGCTCCGGCCAGGACGTCGGCTACCCACAGCAGCGGCTCGGCTGCGCCGACCGTGTGCTCGATGGTGAAGACCGTGCCTTTGGGCAAGGCGCGGCGGGCACCAATGACGGCGTGGACGTCGCGCTGGTCCAGGCTGGGCGTGCGGGCCTCCATGACCAGGGTGTTGACACCGTATCCGTACAGCTCGGGTACGAGGTGCTCCAGGCAGCGAGCGCGGGCGCGTTCCTGGCGCCGGGGCGGCACGGGAGCACCGACCGCCACGATATGCATCCCCTCGATCCCCGCGACCTGGACCGCGGCATGCTTGCGCTGCTGAGTGTCCATCTCGGTCCAATGTGTCTTACCCGTGCGACGGCCGCGCAGGTCAAGCATCACCTGGCGGGCGTGGTCCAGGTGTGCGGGGCCGACCACCGCGGTGGCCACGACGTAGTAGCCGTGAGAGCGGTCTTCGAGGAAGGACTCGTCGGCGTAGGCGGTCAAGCCCGAGGGGAACGGGAGCTGCATGTCTTCCAGGATTCCAGGACATCCCGCTGTTCGGCCGCTGGGCGGACGGTTGTGTGTCAAAAACCTGGGGCAGCACGGATGTGCCCGTGCGGCCCTGGGAGCAGCGGTCAGCGGCGCGCCCTCTTCGGTGCTTCCGTGCGGTCCAGGGCGTCCTGGACCAGGAGGGTGAGCTCTGAGGTTGCGGGTGTTCTGCCAGGTCGGCGTGACCGGAGGTCGAGTTCAGCGGTCGGTGGTGAGCGCATCCAGGGCACGGTTCTTGTCCGCGTCGGTGGGCAGGGTGTAGCGGCGGGTGGTGTTGAGGTCGGCGTGGCCCA
>NZ_QPFC01000213.1:0-16180 GCF_003427465.1 Nocardiopsis sp. TNDT3
GCGGTAACGGCGGTTCGAATCCGCTCGGGGGTACCAGCAGGCGAGGCTCCATCCACCAGGATGGGGCCTTTCGTGTTCTCCGGCCCCGGAAGCCCTCCGGAACCGCGCGGCCCCCTCCCGGGCCGCGGAAGGCGGGTCCGCGGCGCTGAGACGCCCCTGGGATACTGGGTGGGCGCGGTTCCCCGGCCCCTCAACCCCTGTCGGAGCGTATGAAGAGCGACCCTGCCTCCCCAGCCGTCCGGACCGGACCGGCGCCCCCGGGCGCGCCGTGACCGGCCGTGAGCTCGGCCCGGGCAACCACCAGGACAAGGAGCTGCGCGAGGTCCTCAAGGATCTGTGCGAACAGGGGTGGGTGCTGAGGCAGGAGGGACACTGGGGGCGTCTGTACTGCGACTGCGGCTGCACCCGCATCCAGGTCCCCGGGACGCCGCGCAACTCCGGCCGGGCCGCGCGCCGCATCCGGCAGGAGGCGCGGCGCTGCCCGATGCCCCCGGACGACCCCCGGCGGGGCGCGGGCGGACCCCGCGAGTGAGGACGGTCCGGGCGTCGGCGGTTCCGGCGGCCCAGGCCGTGGTGGGGCCCGGCCGTTCCGGGTATCCTTGTGTTGACGTTTGCCAACGGATGGGCGGCGCCCGGCGGGTTCGGGGGCACCGCGGCCGTTGACCGCGGCCGGTAGCCCGGCGCACACCGGAGGACGCTCCGGAGGAAGGCGAGGCCGATGGCCGAGTACGAGTTCGTCTTCGTCGTGGACGGGTTCGACCTGGACGACCACGACACCGTCCAGGCCCTCAGCGAGAGCTTCGACGCCCTCGTCTCCTCCTGGCACGGGTCCCTGCGCCTGTCCGTGGCCGCGCTCGGCCCGGACGCGGTCACGGCGGCCAGGTCGCTGGTGGAGCGCGTCCACGTGACGGTGCCCGGCGTGCGGATCGTCCGCCTCGACCGGGAGCTGGTCGGGATCTCCGACATCGCCGAGATCACCGGTAGGAGCAGGCAGAACGTCGACCAGTGGGTCCGCGGGCAGCGGCACGACGGCGTCCCCTTCCCCGCGCCCGAGGCGGCCGTGGGCCGATCCCTGGTGTGGCTGTGGTCCGAGGTCAACGCGTGGCTGCGCGGGATCGGCCTGGACGACGGTCAGCTGCGGCCCACGCGGACGGAGATGTCCGAGATCGACTGGCTGCTCCAGACCTCGCGCAAGGTCGAGCTCGCCCTGGTCCGCCACGCCAACAGCCCCGACGCGCGCCGGGTGGCCAGGCTGCTGGCCGCGCACGCCCGCACCACGCGCGAGTTCATCCACTACCTGGTGAAGAACCCGCGGGTGCGCGACGCCCGCGGCCGCTACACGGTGCTGGTCTGCTCGCCCCGGGACGAGGCGGTGGACGTCTTCCGCAGGCTGGAGGCGTTCGAGCACCCGGTCGTGCTCGCCACGGTGACCAACCGCATCCACGCCCTGGTCATGGTCGACGGGGAGGGTGAGCGCGGTGACGCGACCGAGCTGGTGCCCGGGATGACCGTGCGCGACTGGCTGGGGATGATCGCCCTGTCGCCCGAGAGCGAGTTCACCGTCGCGTCGGAGGGCGCGTCCACCAAGACCGCGCCCATCACCGCGCGGTCGCCGATGGACCTCGTCGGCGCCTGACCCCGCCTCCGGGCGCTTCACCACGACCCCCTCCGGTGGGCCGCCTTCGGGGCGGCCCGCCGGGGTGGGGCGGCCCGGCTAGTGCGCGCCCTCGTAGCTGTGCAGGGACTCGCTGATCTTCTCCGCCGCCGACAGGACCGCCTGGGAGTGGATGCGGCCGGGGGAGCGGGTCAGGCGCTCTATGGGGCCCGACACCGACACGGCGGCGATCACGCGCCCCCCGGGGCCCGACACCGGCGCGGACACCGACGCCACGCCCTGCTCGCGCTCGGCCACGCTCTGGGCCCATCTGCGGCGGCGCACCTGGGCCAGGCTGGCCGCCGTGAACCGCGCCCCCAGCAGGGAGCGGCGGATGCGGTCGGAGTCCTCCCAGGCCAGCAGTACCTGGGCGGCCGAACCGGCGTTCATGGGCAACTCGCTGCCGACCGGGACCGTGTCGCGCAGCCCGCTGCTGCGCTCGGAGGCGGCCACGCACACCCGCAGGTCCCCCTGGCGGCGGTAGAGCTGCGCGCTCTCCCCGGTCAGGTCGCGCAGCTGCACCAGGACGGGGGAGGCCACGGCCAGCAGCCGGTCCTCGCCGGTCGCTATCGACAGCTCACCCAGGCGCGGGCCCAGCACGAAGCGCCCCTGGCTGTCGCGGGTGACCATGCGGTGGCGCTCCAGCGCCACCGCCAGCCGGTGGGCCGTCGGCCGGGCCAGACCGGTGATCTGTACCAACTGGGCCAGGGACGCCGGTCCCGACTCCAGGGCGTCGAGGACGGACATGGTCTTGTCCAGGACACCGACGCCGCTGGATGAGCTAGAGTTGTCCATGGCTTGATATTGCCGTCTCGAAATATGGAATGCAAGTCAGGCCGCAGTCCGCGCAGGGCTCCACACGAGACGCGCCCGAGACGATTACGAGAGAGGCGATCGCCCATGGCACGCACGATGGCCGAGAAGGTCTGGGAGGAGCACGTCGTCCGGCGTGCCGACGGCGAGCCGGACCTGCTCTACATCGACCTCCACCTCGTCCACGAGGTGACCAGCCCGCAGGCCTTCGAGGGCCTGCGCCTGGCGGGCCGGTCCGTGCGCCGCCCGGACCTGACCATCGCCACCGAGGACCACAACGTCCCCACCCAGGACCTGCTGGCCCCCATCGCCGATCCGGTCTCCCGCAAGCAGGTCGAGACGCTGCGCAAGAACTGCTCCGACTTCGGCGTGCGGCTGCACCCGATGGGCGACATCGAGCAGGGCGTGGTGCACGTGGTCGGCCCCCAGCTGGGCCTGACCCAGCCGGGCATGACCATCGTCTGCGGTGACAGCCACACCAGCACCCACGGCGCGTTCGGCGCCCTGGCCTTCGGCATCGGCACCAGCCAGGTCGAGCACGTCCTGGCCACCCAGACCCTGCCGATGGCCCCCTTCAAGACGATGGCCGTCACCGTGAACGGCACGCTGCGGCCGGGAGTGTCCGCCAAGGACGTCATCCTCGCGGTCATCGCCAAGATCGGCACCGGCGGCGGCCAGGGCTACGTCATCGAGTACCGGGGCGAGGCCATCGAGGCCCTGTCCATGGAAGCCCGCATGACCGTGTGCAACATGTCCATCGAGGCGGGCGCCCGCGCCGGGATGATCGCCCCGGACCAGACCACGTTCGACTACATCCGCGGCCGGGCGCACGCGCCCCAGGGCGAGGACTTCGACGCCGCGGTCGAGCACTGGAAGAGCCTGCGCACCGACGAGGGCGCGGTCTTCGACGCCGAGGTCGTGCTGGACGCCGACGAGCTCAGCCCGTTCGTCACCTGGGGCACCAACCCCGGCCAGGGCGTGCCACTGGACGCCTCCGTGCCCGACCCCGCCTCGTTCGAGGACCCCTCCGCCCGCGCCGCCGCCGAGAAGGCCCTGGCCTACATGGACCTCGCGGCCGGAACGCCGATGCGCGAGGTGAGCGTGGACACCGTCTTCCTGGGCTCGTGCACCAACGGCCGCATCGAGGACCTGCGCGCCGCCGCCGAGATCATCCGCGGCCGCAGGGTGGCCGAGGGCGTGCGCATGCTCGTCGTCCCCGGCTCCATGCGGGTCAAGGAGCAGGCCAACGAGGAGGGCCTGGGCCGGGTCTTCGAGGAGGCCGGCGCCGAGTGGCGCGAGGCCGGCTGCTCGATGTGCCTGGGCATGAACCCCGACCAGCTCAAGCCCGGCGAGCGCAGCGCCTCCACCTCCAACCGCAACTTCGAGGGCCGCCAGGGCCGCGGCGGACGCACCCACCTGGTGTCGCCGCAGGTCGCCGCCGCCACCGCGGTGCGCGGCACCCTGTCCTCGCCCGCCGACCTGGCCGCCCTCTAGCGCGCCCCGTTAGGAGAGACCTCTCATGGAGAAGTTCGACGTCCACACCGGTCGGGCCGTGCCGCTGCGCGCGAGCAACGTCGACACCGACCAGATCATCCCGGCCGTCTACCTCAAGCGGGTCAGCCGGACCGGCTTCGAGGACGGCCTGTTCGCCGAGTGGCGCAAGTCCGACCCCGACTTCGTCCTCAACCGCCCCGAGTACCAGGGCGCGTCCGTGCTGGTGGCCGGGCCGGACTTCGGCACGGGCTCCTCGCGCGAGCACGCCGTGTGGGCGCTCCAGGACTACGGCTTCAAGACCGTGCTGTCCTCGCGCTTCGCCGACATCTTCCGCGGCAACTCGCTCAAGGGCGGCCTGCTGACGGTCCTGCTGGCCCAGGAGGTCATCGACCGCGTCTGGGCGGCCGTCGAGGCCGACCCCGCCACCGAGGTGACCGTGGACCTGGTCGAGCGCGAGGTGCGGGTTCCGGCGGCGGACGTGCGGGAGCCCTTCGAGCTGGACGACTACACCCGCTGGCGGCTCCTGGAGGGCCTGGACGACATCGCCCTGACCCTGCGCCACACGGACGAGATCGGGGAGTTCGAGGGCACCCGCAAGCCCTGGCTGCCGGTGACCCTCTAGACACTGATCGGCTTCTGGGCCGGGGATTCGCGGCCTGTGTGACGCAGGCCACCCCCGGTCCAGAAATATTTTACCTTTACATGCTGTGAGCGCCTGCTTACGGGTCTTCCGTCCTTAAGCTCAGCGTGTCTCGTGCCCGGAATCCGGTTATACGTAGGCATTTGAGGCTCGCAGAAGGGGTCAAAAGGGACTGAAGCCGGGGGTGTCTCCGGTCTGGACCGGAGTCCCGCGGAAGCTGCCGCGCAGGTGGGGATGGGCCCGACACGCCCTGCCCGTAGGCGTTTGTATTTGTGTAAGGGCCTCTGCTTCCCCTAATTTCGTGCGAGCAAGGGGGAACCGGAGGAACCTTATGAACAAGCGTGACCTGATCGACGCGATCTCCGATCGGCTCGGAGACAAGAAGACCGCGACCGAAGCGGTCAACGCTGTGCTTGACACCATTCAGGCCACCGTGGCGTCGGGCGACAAGGTCGCCATCACCGGCTTCGGTGTTTTCGAGAAGTCCGAGCGCGCGGCCCGCACGGCCCGCAACCCCGCCACCGGCGCCACCATCAACGTCCCCGCGAGCTTCGTTCCGAAGTTCCGCGCTGGCGCTGACTTCAAGGCTCTGGTCAACGGCGACAAGAAGTAACCCGCCACCGCACGGCGACGGGTCCGTCCGCCCGGGTCCCCTTCGAGGGGCCCGGGCGGAACGCGTTTGTGGGCCCTGTGAGGTCCATGGGACGTACGGGGAGCCCAGGAGGGGTGCGCCAGAGTCTTTGCGAGGCTCATGTGGCGCAGGAGGAGCTCCAGGAAGGCGCGTCAGGGCCTCATGAGGCCCATGGGGACGCCATGAGGGGCGCCCAGGGCCTCTGCGGCGCCCGAGCGGCGGGACGGGGGGTGTTCCGGCCTTCAGGAGGGCTCAGGGCGCGTTCTGCGGACACAGGCCGCCGTCCACGAGCTCCCACAGCCCGCGCGTCCTGGGGCCCACGCCCAGCGCCACCGCGGCGCGCAGGTCCTCGAACGTGTCCACGTCGCGCCGCACCGACGCCACGTCCGGCACCACCAGCTCCCTGACGCCCCCGGACAGGTGGCGGACCCGCGAGGGCCCCTCGAAGGCCGGGGTGAACGGGTGCCCGGGCGCGGCGGCGAACAGCGTCGTGCCCACACCGGGAGCATCCGCCAGGAAGGAGCGGCCGTGCCCGGCCGCCGCGGCCAGGACCCGCTCCAGTTCCTCGGGACGCAGCGCGGGCAGGTCGGCGGACAGGGCGCACACCCCGAGCCCGGGCAGACGCCGCCGCGCGAAGGCCGCCCCGTGCTCCAGCGCCGGGTTCAGCCCCGTGCCGGGCTCTCCGCCCACCACGACCGCGCCCAACCGGGCCAGTTCGGCGCCCGCGCGCGCGTCCTCGGTCACCGCGAACACCGCCGCCACCCCGGGGCAGGCCCGCGCCGCGGCCACCGTGTCGCAGGCGATGGCCAGCGCCAGGTCCTCGCGGCGGCCCCCCGCGACCGGGGCCAGCCGCGTCTTGGCGCGGCCGAGGCGCTTCACCGGGACGACCAGGGACCAGCGCGCCCCGGGCCGCGGCGCCCCGCCCTGTTCTCCACAGCCGGTCACGGTCCCCCCGGAACGTCGGTACGGCACGACAGTGACGAGGGTAGGCGTTCGGCGGGGAGCCGTCGGCGGCGACGCCCGCGACGGGCCGTATCCGCCGAACACGCCCTACACTGAATCGGTTGTGCTGTGCGGCCTCGACGGGCCCGGAGTGATGGAGTGAGGAGTCCCGTGGCCAAGCAACGAGAATCCCGGTGGGTGAAAGCGGTCGTCTCCCGGATCGTCCGGTTCGTCCTGTGGTTCGTGACCAAGCCGGACTGGAGGGGCACCGAGCACGTCCCCGCCAAGGGCGGCGCGATCATCGCCCTCAACCACCTGTCCCTCGCGGACCCGCTGACGGTCGCCCACTTCCTCTACATCGGCGCCCGGCGCTGGCCGACCTTCACCATGAAGGAGGGGGTCATGCGCATCCCCGTGGTGAGCGCGGTGGCCAGGAGCACCGGCCAGATCCCCGTCAAGCGCGGCAGCACCGACGCCGTCAAGGCGCTCCACGAGGCCGAGCTGGCGCTCACCCGGGACGGGGCCTCGGTGATCTTCTACCCCGAGGGCACCTGCACCCGGGACCCGAACCTGTGGCCGATGACCGCCAAGACCGGCGTGGCGCGCCTGGCCCTCACCACGGGCGTGCCCGTGGTCCCGGTTGCGCACTGGGGCGAGCAGCACATCATGCCCTACGGCACCAAGAAGGTCAGGCTGTTCCCGCGCAAGCGCGTGGAGTTCCTGGCCGGACCGCCCGTGGACCTGTCCCGGTTCCGGGACCAGCCGCTGACCGGAACGGTCCTGCGGGAGGCCACCGAGGCGATCATGGCCGACATCACCGCCCTCCAGGCGCGGATCCGCGGCGAGGAGCCGCCCGCGGTCCCCTACGACCCCAGGAAGGCGCGGGCCGCGGCCGCCGGGAGCGAGGAGCGGCCCCCCGTGGAGGGCGGCACGGCCGCCGCGGCGGACAGCACGGCGCCGGCCGACGACCAGGCCGGGGCGAAGAGCGACAACGGCGGGAACAGCGTGGGGGCATGACGGAGCCGATGGGTAGCGACGACGTGAGGATCGCCGTTCTCGGCGCGGGATCGTGGGGCACCGTGTTCGCGAACATCATCGCGGACGCGGCCGACCTGACCAGGGAACGCCGTCCGGACGGCCCCGCCGCCGAGGTGGTCCTGTGGGGGCGGCGGTCCTCGGTGGTCGACGCGGTCAACGAGACCTCGCAGAACCCCGACTACTTCCCCGGGATCGCCCTCAACCCGCGCCTGCGCGCCACCACCGACGCCCCCAAGGCGCTGGCGGAGGCCGACGTGGTGGTGCTGGCGGTGCCGTCGCAGACGCTGCGGGCCAACCTCGTGGACTGGCGCCCCCACCTGCGCGAGGACGCGGTGGTCGTCAGCCTCATGAAGGGTGTGGAACTGGGCACCCGCATGCGGGTGAGCCAGATCATCGCCGAGGTCCTGGAGTACTCCGAGGAGCGCATCGCGGTCGTCTCGGGCCCCAACCTGGCCCGCGAGATCGCCGAGCGCCAGCCCGCCACCGCCGTGGTCGCCTGCCCGCACGAGCCGACGGCCGTGCGGCTCCAGAGCCTGTTCAGGTCGGCCTACTTCCGCCCCTACACCAGCACCGACCTGGTCGGGGTGGAGATCGGCGGCGCGATGAAGAACGTGATCGGCCTGGCCGTCGGCGTGGCCGAGGGCATGGGCTTCGGGGACAACACCAAGGCGTCCCTCATCACCCGCGGCCTGGCCGAGACCACGCGCCTGGCGGTGGCCCTGGGCGCGGACGAGCACACCCTGTCCGGCCTGGCCGGGATGGGTGACCTGGTCGCGACATGCTCGTCGCCGCTGTCGCGAAACCGGACTTTCGGTGAGAAACTGGGCGCTGGTAAAACCCTCGAACAGGTCGTCGCGGAGACCAAGCAGACGGCCGAGGGGGTCAAGTCCTCCGAGTCCGTCCTGGAACTCGGATGGGCCCACGGGGTCGACATGCCGATCACCGAGGCCGTCGTCAAGATGATGCACCACGACCTGAGCCCGGCCGAGGCGCTGGCCGCCTTCATGGCGCGCAGCGCCAAGCCCGAGCGCTACGGGGTCTGAGAGCGAGCACGATGTCACACACACCAGGGTCCGCGGCGGGAGCCGGGGCCGAGGGCGAGTACACGCGGGCGGTCTCCCTCCCGCAGGCGCCGGTTCCCGCCGAGCGCCCGATGCGCATGCCCGTCCACCGGGCCACCACCTACGCGTTCGACACCTCCCAGGAGTACGCGGACGTGCTGGCGGGCACCCGGCCGGGCTACTCCTACGCGCGCATCGACAGCCCCACCGTGGACGCGTTCGCCGACGCCGTCGCGGCCCTGGAGGGCGCCGGTGTACCGGGTCCGGTGCGCGGACAGGCCTTCTCCTCGGGCATGGGCGCGCTCAGCACGGTGTTCATGGCGCTGACCGAGGCCGGGTCGCACGTGGTGGCCTCACAGTCCATCTACGGCAACACCCACTCGTTGCTGGACCGGCTGCTGCGCCGGTTCGGCGTGCGCACCGACTTCGTGGACATCACCGACCTCGACGCCGTGCGCGCCGCCGTGGGACCCGACACCCGGATGGTGTTCACCGAGACGCTGTCCAACCCCACCATGACCGTCTCCGACCTGCCCGAGCTGGCACGGATCTCCCACGAAGTCGGCGCCGCCCTGGTGGTGGACTCCACCTTCGCCTCCCCGGCCGTGTGCCGACCGCTGGAGCACGGCGCCGACGTGGTCGTGCACTCGGCCACCAAGTACATCGGAGGCCACAGCGACACCACCGGTGGCGTGGCCGTGGCCTCGCCCGACCTGATCGGGCGCATTCGCTCCGCGCGCGTGGACCTGGGCCCCTGCCTGGCCCCCGACGAGGCCTACCTGCTGCACCGGGGGCTGGAGACGCTGCCGCTGCGGGTGCAGCGCCAGTGCGAGAGCGCGGCGGCCCTCGCCGCGGCACTGGAGGGACACCCCCTGGTGGAGCGGGTGGACCACCCCTCGCTGGCCTCCCACCCCCAGTCGGCGCTCGCCGACAAGCTGTTCGACCGCGGCCGCTACGGCGCGGTCGTGACCGTGCACCCGCGCGGCGGACGCGAGGCCGGGATGGCCTTCGCCGACCGGTTGCGCGTGGCCACCATCGCCGCCTCGCTGGGCGGCACGCACACGCTCGCCGGACACGTCGCCTCCACGTCGCACCGCAGCATGAGCGAGCGGGAACTGGCCGCCGCGGGCATCTCCCCGGGGGCGGTGCGCTTCTCCGTCGGACTGGAGGACCCCCGTGACCTCGTCGAGGACGCCCTGGCGGCCCTCGGCGGGGACAGCTGACACACCGCGGGGTTCCACCCGCTCCGGTTCCAACCAACGGCGAGATAGGGTCAGGCAGCATGTCGTCCGAACAGCGCAAGATTCGGGTGGCCGTCGTCTTCGGCGGGCGTAGCTCCGAACACGAGATCTCCTGCGTCACCGCGGGCAGCGTGCTGTCCGTCGTCGACCACGACCGCTACGAGATCGTGCCGGTCGGTATCACCCGTACGGGCAACTGGGTGCTGACCTCGGGCGACCCCGAGAGCCTGCGCATCGACGCGGGCACCCGAGCGCTGCCGTCGGTGTCCGAGGACGGCGTCGACCTCGCGCTGCCCTTCGACTCGGCGGGCCAGCTGATGGTCGTGGACCCGGTCAAGGGCCCCGAGCGCCTGGCCGGGGTGGACGTGGTGCTGCCGCTGCTGCACGGCCCCTTCGGCGAGGACGGCACCATCCAGGGGCTGTTCGAGATGATGGGCGTGCGCTACGCCGGGGCCGGGGTGTTCTCCAGCTCCGCCTCCATGGACAAGGTCTTCATGAAGGCCATGCTGCGCGGCAACGGCATCCCCACCAGCGACTTCGTGGCCATCACCGACCGCCAGTGGCGCACCGAGCGCAAGAGGGTGCTGGACGACGTGGCCGAGCTGGGCGCCACCGTGTTCGTCAAGCCCGCCCGCGCGGGCAGCAGCGTCGGCATCAGCAAGGTGGAGGACTCCTCCGACGCCGACGCGGTGGTCGCCGCGGTCGAGGCCGCCCGCGAGCACGACCCCAAGGTCCTGGTGGAGGCCCAGGTCGTGGGCCGCGAGGTGGAGTGCGGCGTGCTGGAGTCCGAGGACGGCGGCACGCCCGACGTGTCCCTCCCGGCCGAGGTGCACGTCGCCGACGGCTTCGACTTCTACGACTTCGAGGCCAAGTACCTGTCCACGAGCAGCCTGACCATCCCGGCCGAGCTCCCCGAGGAGGCCACGGCGCGTCTGCGCGCGCTGGCCGCCGAGGTGTTCGAGGCGATGGGGTGCGAGGGCCTGGCCCGAGTGGACTTCTTCTACACCGAGGACGGCGACATCCTCGTCAACGAGCTCAACACCATGCCCGGCTTCACCCCGGCGTCGGCCTTCCCGCAGATGTGGGCCGCCACCGGCGTGGACTACGCGGCCCTGGTGGAGCGGATGATCTCCACGGCGCTGCGCCGCGCCCCCGGCCTGCGGTAGCAGGGACCCTCCCCGGGCGGGCGGCCCGAGCGTTCGCCCGACCGTGTACTCTCTGGGGTTTCTCTCCGAAAACGCGTACGCTGGAACGGTGCTCTCGTTACGCTCAGCAGCGTTCCGGATACCGCAGGGGGTACAGATGACGTGTGCTGCTCAAGAGCGGGTGGAGGAGACGAAGATGGACCTCCCGACGCTGGCTGAAAGCCTCGAACTCCCGGATGGTTACCGCACGGAGATCATCAACGGGAGCATTATCGTGTCGCCGACACCGACCTACCGGCACGCCAGGGCTGTTAGGAAGCTTGAAAGGGTTCTCTCTCACGTAGAGGAAGAGGGGCTCGACATGCTGCAGACGGCGACGGTGGAAGTCAGTGGGACCGGGGACCGCTACGTTCCCGATCTCCTGGTTATACCGACGGCTCTGGCCGAGGGCGAGGGGTGGGACGGTCCGGAGTGGATTCGGCCGGCAGAGGCGTTGGAGCTCGCGGTGGAGGTCGTCTCTCCGAGCAGTGCCCTCCACGACTGGCAGGCCAAGGCACGGGGGTACGCCAGAGCCGGAGTACCCCTCTACTTGGTCGTCGACCCCCGCAGGAGTGAGGTCGCGCTCTTCTCCGACCCCAAGGGCGACGAGTACCAGGAGGTCGCTCGCGCCGTACGGGGGGGATCGGTGAACCTCCCCAAACCCTTCGACGTCGAGATCGAGGCCTCCGCGCTGCTCACGTGAGTACGGGCACGCCCGAGTCGGGCGGCGGAAGTATCCACAGGCGGGCGACCGGGTGGTTGCCCGCCTTCCGCGTTCGCGAGGACACTGGTACACGGGGGTGGGCCCACCCGGGTAGACGGGGCCACGGAGGTCCCTCCGCGAGCGTACGCCCACCGCGACCGAGCCACCAGCCCTCCCCGCCAGCCTGTGGACGACCCCGGCTCCGGCTGGCGGAACGCTGATCGCCGCCGGTGGCGCCGGGAGGGTCCGGCTCCGGTCAGCCCTGACCGTGTCCGCCCGGGAAGGGACCGCCGGGAAGCTGCCCGTCCGGAGCGCCCGGTCCCGGCAGGGGGCCCTTGGGGTCCGGCCGGTACGGCGGGGTGGGGACCAGCTCGCGGGTGAGGAGCACCGCGCCCGCGGTGGCGGCGGGGAAGACCACGACCGCCAGGAACGGGATCGCCAACAGGAAGTACGTCGGCACCGCGTAGCCCAGCACCCGCGCCCGCCGCGTGCCCATGTGCCGGCGCCGCTCGCGGATGGTCGTCAGCCCGCGCCGGTCGAACGCGCTCGCCAGCAGCTCGACCGCCAGCAGCCACCCGCCCAGCACGGCGGCCAGCACCGGACCGACCACCTGGCCCACCAGCGGGATGAAACCGATCGCGAACACGAACACCGTCACCAGCAGGGATACCGCCACGATCGCCAGCGACTGCCGGACGGCCCGCCACATCGACGCCATCAGCGGCTCGTCGAGCTCGCCGGGGTCGTTGCCCAGCTCCTTCTCGACCAGTTCGGTGACCTTGTCGTAGATCGGCCCGCCCAGGGTCAGCGTGACCGTCGTGAACAGCACCACCATCAGCAGGAGGGACCCGGCCAGGACCGCCACGGACACGGCGCCGCGCAGCAGTCCCTGCCACAGGGGGTCCCAGCCGTCGGCGAAGGGCGTCGCCCAGTCGGCCAGGTCGGTCAGGTTCACCACCAGGAGCACGAACAGCGTCAGGAACACCAGTGACGTGATCAGGGCGGGAAGGGCGCCGAGCAGGAACAGGCGCGGTTTACGCAACAGCAGGGTGAAGCCGCGCAGGAGGGCGCCGACGCCACCGAGGAACTCACGAACAGGATTGGCCACGGGGGAACCCTAGAGGAGACCGCTCCCGCTGTCAGATCCGGGCCCGGCGCCCCCGGCCGTCATCCTCCGCGCTGGGACCGGCGCTTGAGCGTGCGCCGGTAGTCCTGGAAGCGGGCTTTGGCGATCACCGACCGGTCCGTGGTGCGCAGCACGATCCCCTCCGCCCGGCCGCCAGCGCCCCCGTCCAGCGCCACCCGGGTGCCCGGCAGGTGTTCGGCGATGAACTCCGAGGTCTCGGCGACGCCTTGGGGAAGCTTGTCGGCGGGCACGGTGGCGAGCCGGGGTGTGAGCTCGATCCCCTCGCGCTCGGCGAGCCGGGAGAGCGCGTCCTCGGGGAGGAAGCTCTGGCCCCCGCCCTCGCGCCAGGCGGAGATCTCCTGACGCTGCCGGGACAGCACCTCGGCCGGGACGGCCGCCGAGTCGAACATCCGGTACCCGACGGCGCGGTCGCCGGTGTACTCGCGGCTGGCCGCGGTGACCTTGCCCCCGTACACCTCCAGGTAGTGGACGGCGATCCCGGTCATCGGAGGGGTGATCCGGTCGGCCAGGGCGCGCAGGGCCTCGACGATGCCCAGGGCGGGGTTCCCGATCAGGTCGCCCCTGGCGTACAGCAGCTCCTCGCGGCTGCCCAGCACGTAGTCCCCGGAAGGAAAGGAGACAATACGGGCATTCGCCCCATCCACCTTCTCGGTCAACACGACGTCGCCGGTGAAGGCGGTGGCCTCCTCCAGCAGTCCCCCGTTCTTGGGGTCGAGGGTGTGGTAGGTGGGGATGCTGGGGTACTTGGTGGCGGAGTTGAGAACGGACAGGTCGAGCGCGCGCAGGTCGGGGGCGGTCATGATCACTCCAGGGGGCTCATCCGGCTCATCGGGCTCGCCCGTTCCAAACGGTCTGTCGGGGCGGCACGGTGGGACGGTATCCCAGTGCCGCCCGTCCCGTCCCCCCGTTTTCGGCCAGCCCCCCGCACGCGTGCACCGCGGACTCCGGGGGAGTACGGCCTGTCCACAGGCGCGAACCAGGGGTGGTGGTGGAGGGCCGGGCGGGGCATGCTCGTGATGGGGCTCCCGCCGGTGCCACAGCGCAGTACGCCCCCGTACCAAGGTCTGCACCGCCGTCCGCCGTCCCGAACACCGCGGCCCGGGCCTGTGGACAGGTGTGCCGGTTCCCCGGCCTCGGTCAGTCCGTGCTGACGTCGCGGTACCAGCCCTCCTGCCGGGACAGCTCCTCGTGCGTGCCCTGCTGGATCACCCGGCCGTCGCGCACCACGTAGATCCGGTCCACACGGTCCAGGCCCGTCAGGTCGTGCGTGACCAGCAGGGTGGAGTACCCCTCGGCCGCGGCCAGCAGGTCCTCCACCACCGCGTCGCGCGTGTCCGGGTCCAGGTGGGCGGTCGGCTCGTCCAGCACCAGCACCCGGGGCGCCGCCAGCAGGGCGCGGGCCAGTGCCAGCCGCTGCACCATCCCGCCGCTCAGGCCCAGGCCGTGCGTGCCCACCCGCGTGTCCAGCCCCTCGGGCATCGCCGTCACCTCGTCGGCCAGCCGCGCGCGCCGCAGCGCCTCCCACAGCTCCTCGTCCTCCGCGCCGGACCGGGCCAGCCGCAGGTTCTCCCGCAGCGTCGAGGCGAACACGTGCGGGTCCTGCGGCACCCCCGACACCACCCCGCGCACCTCGTCGGCCGGGTAGGACGTGACGTCCTCCCCGCCGATCTCCACCAGGCCGCCGTCCGGATCGCGGAACCGCAGCAGCACCGAAGCCAGCGTGCTCTTGCCCGCGCCGCTGGGGCCGATCACCGCCACCGTCCATCCGGCGGGGATCTCCAGGTCCACCCCGTCCAGCGCCCACGGTTCGCCGGGTCCGTAGCGCACCCGCAGGTCCCGTACCCGCACCGTCGCGTCCCCGTGCGGGTCCAGGCCCGTGCGCGTGGGCGCGGCGACCGCGGGCGGGGTGTCCAGGACCCCGAACAGCCTGGCGCCGCTCGCCCGGATCGCCCCCAGCCTTGCCGCCACGGCGGGCAGCGGCGCCACGATCTCGAACGCCGCCAGCGTCACCAGCACCAGCACCGCCAGAGACACCGCGTCCAGCGTCCCGCCCGCCACGGCGGCCACACCCAGGAACAGCGCGCCCCACACGGTCAGCCCGGTGATCAGCGCGCTCGCCCCGGCGCCCAGCCCCAGGATCGCGGAGTCCCTGCGCGCCAGCCGGGTCAGCTCCTCGTCGGCCGCGTACACCCGCGCCACCTGCTGGTCCATGGCGCCGTAGGCGACCAGGTCGGGCGCCCCGTGCAGGGTGTCCACCAGGGTCGTCGACAGCTCCCCGCGCGCTCTGGCCTGGCGCCTGCCCGGTTCCCGGCCCAGCGCGGCCGCGGCCAGCGGCACCGCCAGCCCCGCCAGTAGCAGGCCCGCCGCCAGCAGCAGCCCTCCCGGGACGTACAGCGCGGTCAGGACCAGCACCGTGACACCGCCCGTCACCACCGAGACCAGGGGCGGCGTCAGGCCGCGCACCAGCAGGTCCAGGGTGGCCTCGGTGTCGTTGACCAGTCGGGACACCAGGTCGCCGGACCGGAAGCGGCCGAACGGCTCGGTCCTGGCGAGCCGCTCGTACACCCGCACCCTGACCTCGGCCAGCGTGCGGAACGCGGCGTCGTGGGTGACCAGCCGCTCCAGGTAGCGGGCCACTCCGCGGCCCACGCCCAGCGCGCGGGTGGCGACCACGGCCACGCCCAGCGCGGTGATGGGCGGGTGGTCGGCGGCGGTGGCCAGCATCCACGCGGCCACGCCCAGCAGGGCCACGGCCGCGCCGGTCGCTGCGGCGCCCAGCAGCACGCCGAGCGCGAAGCGGCCCCCGCGGGGCCGGGCCAGTGCCGTCATCCGCAGCAGCGGGTCGCGGCGGCGTTCGCGCCCGGGCACCCGGAGCGTGTCGGGGGCGGCGGTGTCGGCGCTCATCGCGACACGTTCCCTTCCTGGGTCGGCAGTGGTAGCGACGCGGTCCGCAGGGTGTCCCCGAGGACGCCGCGCGCCCACCCGGTGTCGTGGGCGACGATGACGGCGGTCCGTCCCTCCAGGAGCCGGGCGACGGCCGTGCGCACCGCCGCGGCGCTCTCCGGGTCCAGGTGGGCGGTGGGCTCGTCCAGCAGGACGAGCGGGGCGTCCCGGCACAGCGCCCGCGCCAGCGCGATCCGCTGCCTCTGCCCGGCCGACAGCCGGGCGCCGCGCTCGCCGAGCCGGGTGTCGTAGCCGTCGGGGAGGGCGCGGACGAACGCGTCGGCCTCGGCCAGCCGGGCCGCCTCGCGGACCCGCTCCAGGGAGGCGTCGGGCGAGCCCAGCCGGATGTTGTCGGCCACGGACACGTCGAACAGGTAGGGGTTCTGGGGGACCCAGGCGGTGCCGAGGCGCCAGTCGTCGGCGTCGATCCCGCCGAGGGGCTCCCACCGCCCGCCCGGCGCGCGCACGCTGACGCGCCCGCGGGTGGGCTCGTTCAGCCTGAGCAGCAGTGACAGCAGGGTGGACTTGCCCGCCCCGCTGGGGCCGGTGAGCAGCAGGTGCTCCCCGGCCGCCACCTCCAGGTCCAGTCCGGACAGGGCGGGCACGTCCCGTCCTGGGTAGAGCAGTTCCACGTCCTCGAAGCGGATGTCGCCCCCGGCTGCGGGGGCGGGCCGGCCGGTCGCCGGGGC